>CAVHKW010000054.1:0-11963 GCA_963636745.1 uncultured Oscillospiraceae bacterium
CGAGTGTGCTGGATCTCTTATATAAACACGAAGAGGAGATGGTATTATTTAGTCGACAATACCCCCCCCCAATTCTTACGATTGACGTATTTTTACTATTTTCCATACACATAATCTTACGCACTTTCTGTGAAATTGCAACATAATTGTTGCATTTCATAAGAAACGGGCCTGTTCGTATGAATAAGCCCGCCTTATGTATGGAAGTCTTGTACTATTTAATGACCATCTCGCTTTCTCCGTCGAAGAGGTATACGCTCTCGTACGGGATGTAGAAGGAGAGGGAGGCATCCATCTCGGGTGTATCGTGAGGATTGACCTTGAGGATGGCCTTGCTGCCTTCCATGTCGATATAGACGTTGGTGTTGTCCCCGAGGAGTTCGCTCAGCTCCACCGTGCTTGCCATCTTGTAGCTGTTGTCTTCTTCTCTCAGTGAAATAGCCTCGGGTCTGAAGCCGAAGACAAGTTCCTTTCCTTCGTACTTCGAGAGGTTTTCCTTACTCAACTTCTTCGACATATCGAGAACAGCTGATCCGATCTTCAACGTGCCCTTTGTAAGCTTAGCGCGGACGAAGTTCATCGGCGGCTCTCCGATGAATCCTGCGACGAATACGTTGACGGGGTTGAAGTATACATCATAAGGTGTTCCGACCTGCTGGATGTAGCCTTCCTTCATAACGACGATCCTGTCTGCCATTGTCATGGCTTCGGTCTGGTCGTGTGTGACGTAGATTGTCGTAGCACCTGTCTTCTTGTGGATTTCGGTAATCTCGGAGCGCATTGTGACTCTCTGCTTTGCATCGAGGTTGGAGAGAGGCTCGTCCATAAGGAAGATGTTTACCTTTCTTATGATTGCACGTCCGACTGCAACACGCTGTCTCTGTCCGCCGGAGAGAGCCTTTGGAAGACGATCAAGGTAATCGGTGAGACCGAGGATGGCTGCAACATTCATTACCTTCTCCTCGATGATGTCCTCGTCTATTCCCTCGAGTGTCAATCCGAATGCCAGGTTGTCATATACCGTCATCTGGGGATAGAGAGCATATGACTGGAATACCATTGCGATTCCTCTTTCTCTCGGGCCCTTCTCGTTAGCCCTTTCGCCGTTAATAAGGAAATCGCCCTTACTTATGTCCTCGAGTCCGGCAATCATTCTGAGTGTTGTACTCTTTCCGCAGCCCGACGATCCGACGAATACGATGAACTCGCCCTTTTCAATAGAGAGGTTGAAGTCATGAACAGCATGGAATCCGTTAGGATAAATCTTGTTTATGTCTTTTAAGATAAGGTATGGCATTACTCGTCTCCTTTAGCCTTGTTTTTAGCATCCTGAATGATTTTCTTCGCAAAATCTTTTACCTTGAGGAACAAAAGATCATAACAAAGAAAGAACAATCCGAATGTGAAGGGCTCCATTGCAAATAAGACAACGTCCGTCCTTCCTGTTATTTTTAAAAGAACGATGTTTAAAATCGCATAGGTGAAATATACGGCAAAAACAACCAAAAACGCATATATCACATTAAATACCAGAGAGATGTATCCTTTCTTCGGAAACATCATCCATTTGTCGTACTCGCCATCTTCCTTAGCGATGAAACGGAATATGTTGTTCTCCAATATATCCACGACAAACCCCATCACAAGGCTTACGACAAAGTACAGATCGAGTGAGGATGGGATATACATCCCGAGTCCCCAGACTATGAAGTAGCAGACAGCACCGCTGAACCACAGCTTCAAAAGAAGAGCCTTTGATTTCACCGAAAGCTTTATCTTCGACTGTCTCTTATATTTCCCGAGCTCCTCTGGAGAATACTCGGGGGTATTCTCCTTAGACGCCGTCACAAGAGTTTCAATCGCCTTGCTCTTTTCGGTGTAATCCACTCTCTCTTTATCTTTCATCACTCTTCTCCCGAGATATCGATAGCCTCCATACTGTCATAACCATCGACCTCGACAGATGTATTGATCTTCTTAATCAGCTTCGAATAGACCGGAAGAAGTGCAACAAGAGCAATCGAAATAATCAAAAGGACCATGTGCACCGAAAGAACATCGGCAGCGGTCTTTATGTAGATCGTGCTCTCTGTTACGACTATCGGGTTCTCTGCTCTGAAGATTGCATTGTAGATAAGTGATCTATAATGATAATCAGCATAAAGAACAATTGCACTCAAGACAAAAAGAAGTATGAGCATCGGCTTGTTGACAGGCTTACGGTGAGGGAAAGCGTTGAGGAAAGAGACAAGGCTCAGCATTGAGAAGAGCATCGTCACAAATCCGCATAGTCCCATTCCCGGCCCCTGGATTCTCGATGTCGTATTACTTATACATGTCAGATTGAGAGCATAATATAAGAAGGTGATAAGATAAGCGACCAAAGCGATACGCTGGGGATTACGCTTAAGGGATACAATCTGTTTTCTACCCCACTCCTTAAATCCTTTTCTCTGGCTCATGCTTTCTCCTCCTTAACAATACGCTTTGTCGTCTCCTTGTCGAAGAAATGCATCCTGTCGAAGGACACTCTTGCCTCGTCACCGCTCTTGTAGTCACACCAGCCGCGGAGTTTACCCGTGATCTTGTCTCCGACTCCCTTTCCGTCCATTATGTGGCCGTGTACAAGTGTATTCATGCCGAGGTTCTCGTTGGACGAAACCTTGATGGAAACATCGTTTCCCTTGATGACGTTCTCGGGTCTGACGCCGAGGACAATCTCCTTACCGTTGTAGGAAGAGAGAAGTGATGTATCCTCTGCCGAGAGAGGAACGCTGAAGCCCTTACCCGCGAGTCTCGATCCGTCTACCTTGACAGTGAAGAAGTTCATCGGAGGAAGTCCGATAAAGCCTGCGACGAAGAGGTTTGCAGGTGTGTCGTAGAGCTCTAAGGGTGTTCCTACCTGCTGCACATGTCCCATCGACATACATACGATTCTGTCTGCAAGAGTCAAAGCCTCTGTCTGGTCGTGTGTGACATAGAGCATTGTAGCCTTCAGTCTCTTATGAAGAAGAAGGATCTCTCTTCTTGTCGAGCCACGGAGCTTTGCATCGAGGTTCGAGAGAGGTTCATCGAAGAGGAAGACCTTCGGTGTACGTACGATGGCTCTACCCATTGCGACACGCTGTCTCTGTCCGCCTGAAAGCTGATTCGGCTTCTTATTCAGCTGCGTTGTGAGATTGAGAATATCGGCAGCGGCAAGAACCTTCTTGTGGATGACCGATGGATCTTCCTTACGGAGTGTCAGCGAGAATGCCATATTCTCATATATTGTCATATGACCGTAGAGAGCATAGTTCTGGAAGACCATTGCCATATCTCTATCCTTTGCAGGAGTCTGTGTAATGTCCTTACCGTCGAGGAAAAGATGACCGTTGGAAATATCCTCGAGGCCTGCAACCATTCTGAGAGTCGTACTCTTACCGCAGCCGGACGGCCCGACAAGGACAATCAACTCTCCGTCCTTGACATCAAGGTTGAAATCGAAGACAGCCTGGACCTTGTTGTCATATATCTTGTCTATATGCTGTAACTTAAGCTCTGCCATTAGTCTCTCCTTTTCTCTTCACCGAGAGTTGACAAATATTCTTTGAGTGTTCTCGCCTTCTTGATACCGACAAAAGCGCCGTAAAGAAGAGCAACGCCCGAGATGATAAGATATATAAGGCATCTTATGAACTGACCGTTCTCCATAACGAGCCTCTCGACTCCCTGAAGTGTGACAGTCGCCTTGTGAGCTTTCATCGGAAGGATGAAAATTCTGACGAACTGGAAGACACCGAGGAAAATCATTATGTAACAATATTTCTCGCTGTATTCCTTTACACCCTCGCTCGAGAGGAATGCAAAGAGCATGAACATAAGATTGTATATGATCGAACCCCCGATAAGAATGTTGTAGTAGTATGTGCTTACATCACTCTTATAAATGGAAACGAAGAAAAACACGTCAAAAAGAATAGCGATGAGACACAAATTAGAACTGGTCTTGTTCTTTATATAGCGCATCCGGTCTTTCTGAATCAAAGCATCATCAAGTTCTTTCATGCTTTTTCACCCTCCTTAACGAGTCTTTCCTCTTCCTGCATGAGTTTTACTTTCCAGATTGTGTTGTAGATTAATAAACCTGCAGAGAGAAGACATACAAGAGTAACACAATAGTGGATATCGAACCAGAATGTTGACTCCGTATACTTTGAATTGAAGAGCTCTGCATACTCTTTGAGAGCTGCAAAGTCGACCTGGAGCCACTGTGCTCTGTAGGTCTGGATCTCGATGTGTGACCATACTACGAGATAGAGAGTAAAGATGACAAACAAAGCGACTGCAATGTAATTACCCACATAGTACTTTCTCCTCTTATTCGTCTGTGAAATAAAGAGGTACACACCTAAGATAAGATAGATTATAGATGAAACAAGCAGACTTCTGTTGAATCCCTGCATGTTGTAGTAAACGATGGATCCTTCAACCCATGTCTCTGTGTGATCGTTGGGGTTGGTCATAGTCGTGTAGAGAGTATCGTAAAGATCTGTCATTATGCCCAATGCATATATGAAAACTATGACGCCTGCAAATAATGCGATATAACAGATTATGTTCTGAAATGTCATCTGTTTCTTATACATAATCGTTCCTCCTGGTTAGTTTTCCAGGAGAGGGAAATCCCCCTCCCGGTATTATCGTTTAATTATTCAAACTCTTATAGAAATCAAGGTCGCGGTTCCATGCTCTCTGCTTGAGTGCAAGGTACTGCTTGCCGCTCCACTCACTCGATACCTTCTGTGCAGATGATGCTGCATCTGTTGCACCGTCAAGTGTGTAGCCGGAAGCAATCTGTGTACAGAAGATGTTGTTTCCGCCCTTTGATGTGCTGAACTGGTTGGTAAGCTCTGTGTATGTGTTGAGCTGGTCAACTTCAACCTTTGTGCTCGGGAGAGTTGTAGGAATTGATGTGTACCACATATTATCTGCAACTTCGAGAGCCGGGTGCTTGATTGTTCCGAGAGCGATAGCTGTGGAGATATGTCCTGCACCTTCCTTACCGACTTCTGTTGTGCACTGATACTCGAATGCCTGGCTCTTTGCGAAGGAGAGAGTCGAGCCGAGATACATACGTGCAAAGTTGGTGTAGTTACCGTTGGCGAACTTCCAGAGGTATTCCTTTGTGATGTCCGCGATAACAGGCATTTCCTTACCGTTGAAGCTGAATGTGACATAGCTGCCGTCAGCGTTTGTCTTGATGAACTCATCCGGGCCGTAGCTCATGAGGATCTGACCCTTTTCGCTGAATGCATAGTCGATGAGAGCAAGAGCTGCGTAGAGCTTGTTTGTATCGTTTCCGACACCTGCCTTGCTGATTGCCCAGCCGTCTGTCTTAACAGAACGCCATGACTCTGTGAATCTCATGTATGTTCCATCTGCGTTTGATCCGTCATACCAGTGAGCGACAGGAACCATGACAGCCATGTACTTCTCGCCTTCCTGGAGTTTTGTGTCGTTGAGGAGAGCCTGTGTCTGGTTGTAGTCGTAGCTCATGAAGCCGAGATCGTTCTCGAGCATTGTTGAAGAGCTTTCCTTGCTGTTGTCGATGAATGACTTAGCAATGAGGCCTTCCTTAGCCATTGCGTTCATCTTCTCGAGAGCGAGGTATGTATCCTCTTCCTGGCGTGCATCTCTGATGTTGCCTTCGCTGTCGAAGTAGAGGTAATCCTGTCTGGACTCGAGACCTCTGACTCCGAAGAGTGTGCCTGCGAATCTGAAGAGGTCGACTCTTCTCTGGTTGTTGTTGTCTTCTCTGCTGAAGAGACCCTGGACGGTGTCTGTTCCGTTGAGTGTGTAAGCGTTGGCGACAACACATCTCAAAAGTGCAACGAGCTCATCAGCGTCCCATGCAGCATTCTGTCCTGCAAAGAGGTTGCTTCTTGTTGTTCCATAGTAGCCGTCATAAGCTTCATCAATATACTTTCTGAGCATGTTGACAGCGTCGACTCCGCTAAGTGTTCCCTTCTTGAGAGCAGCGTTCATAACAGCAACGATGTTTCCTGCCTTGTCATAGTTCTTTGTAAGAGAGATGACCTTGCTTCCGTCCTCGCTGACAGCGTCGACTGTGACCTTTCCGCTTGTCGGCATATAAGGCTCATAGTAAGAAGCGCTGAGAGTTCCGCTCTTATCGGCTTTGAAGTCGCCCTCTCCGTCGAGGAGCTTACTAAGCCAGTCGACTCTCATGAGAGGCATTCTCTCGATATCGTTGACACCGTCGAAGTAAGGTGAGAAGTAGATTGCACCTGTTGTTGTGTCGCCTGTGATTGAAAGTCTTACGATCGGGTTTGCATCAAGATAAGCCTTGAAGTTGGGCATCATGTCAAGATACTCGGCAATATTAACGAAGCTTCCCTTTACGCCGTAGTCGTTGAGAGAGACTGCGTTACCGCTGACGAGATCGACGTCTCCCAGTCTTTCAGCCCAGTACTTAAGCTCGTTTGTTGCGCTGTTGCCCTGGTACTTGTCCTCGAATGTGACACCGAGGATATTCTCAACCTCGACCCATGTCGGCTTGAGGTCGCCCGAGTGATAAGTTACACCTGCAAGTTCGATTCCCTCTCCTGCTGTGTCAGCATCGAATGTGATACCTGTCTTCTTGCTGTTGTAACCGGTAGCCATTCTGAGAACGGTACCCTTTTCATATGTGAGAGTCCTAGTTTCCTTGACTTCTGCACTCTTCTCATCCGCTGCTGCAGTTGTTGTAGTAGTTGCAGCTGCTGTTGAAGTTGTTGTTATCTCCTGCTTTCCACAGGACGTAAACATGCTGAGTGCAAGAAGAACACTAAGAACGATTACTAATGCTTTCTTCATTTTAGCCTCCAAAACATTACCTTATAATTATTCTTTGACTCCACCGACGTTAACACCCTTTGCAAAATACTTCTGGATGAATGGGTAGATAACGAGGATAGGAACAATTGAACAGACAATCAGAGCGTAAATCATGCTGTCTGATGCAAACACTTCATTCCAGCCGGCCATAGCCTCCGGGTCCGTATACTCTTCGAGCATAAGTCTTATATAGACCATGAGAGGATGTTCGTTGGAGTTGCTGATCATCTGGCGTGCCCAGAAGTATCCGTTCCATCTTGAAATTCCGAAGAAGAGAGCAACAGTTGCGATTGTTGACTTACTCATCGGAAGATAGACCTTCGATAGAACCTGGAACTCGGTAGCGCCGTCGACGATGGCAGCCTCTTCAATATCCTGGGGAACGCCTTCGAAGGCATTTCTGAGGAGGATGATGTTCATTGCAGCCATACCCATTGCGATGATGACAAGCCACTTGTCGTCAACGATTCCTACTGCGTTGAACACCTTCTTCGTGTTCAGGTAGTTAAGATACTGAGGTACGATACCTGCGCTGAACCACATTGTGAAAACCAGGAAGAAGTTGAAGAACTTCCTGAAGAGGAGTCTCTTCTTGCTGAGGGCATAAGCTCCGAGGATTGAATACCCGAGTGCCCAGATAGTTCCGAAGAGGGTTATATAGAGCGTGTTGGAATATGCATTCCAGAACATGTTCGAGCTGAACATTCTTCCGAATGCCTCAAACTGGATGTCCTTCGGGAAGAGAAGTATCTCTGAATACTCGACTGCCTTTCTTCCGCTGATTGAAGAAGAAACTGCATAGACAAAAGGATAGAGGCAGCTGAGAGCAAACATGGTGAGAAGGGTGTAGCTGATAATCTTGAAGATTAATTCTGTTGTTTCAAGCTTTCTTTTCATCTTTCTCCCTCCTTAATAAAGTGATACGTTCGATGCCTTGCGGGCAACGGTGTTCGCTCCGATGACGAGGAGCATTCCGATTACGTTGTTCATCATTTCGGCAGCCGATGCGATTCCCTTTGCAGCTCCTGCAAGACCGTAGCGCTGTGCGAAGGTTGAAACAACATCTGCTGTTACATAGGTATTGGTGTTATAGAGAAGAAGGACCTTCTCGTATCCTATGCTCAAGAGAGATCCAATTCTCGTAATGAGCATGATGACGATTGTTGAAAGAATACACGGGATTACGACGTAGCGCATCTGGCTCATCTTTCCGGCGCCGTCGATCTGTGCAGCTTCATAGCTTGTCGGGCTGATTGCGATGATTGCAGCAAAGTAAACGATTGACGAGTAACCCGCATCCTCCCATATACCGCTGAGCTGGTAGATTCCTCTGAAGAAGTTGGGGTTGTTCAGAAGACCTGCGTTTGCAATCTCGTGGGAGATAAGTCCGATCTTCTCCAAGAGCTGCGATATTATACCGTAACTTGTCGTGATCGACCCCTGCTTTACAAGCATGGTTACAAGAGAAGTCATGACAACCGTCGACATGAACTTCGGAAGGTATGTCAGAACCTGGTAGACGCTTCTTGCGATGTTCGATCTGACCTCGTTGAAGAAAAGAGCGAGGATGATCGGAACCGGGAAGCCGAAGCATAGGCCGTAGAAGGAGAGGAGGAATGTGTTTCTCAGAGCTCTCCAGAACTCCGTCGAAAGTGCGTCCCCGCCCACAAGAAGGCGCTTGAAATATGAGAAACCGGAGAACAGCTGTTCCGATACCGGCAGAACTTCATCCGATACCTTGAAACATCCCAACAGTTCATACATTGGGAAGTATCTCCAGAACAGGAAGACTAAAAGCATGGGAAGGAGCATGATATAGAGTCTCCAGTCCTTTGCCACTGCACGTGCCACATGGAGCCAATAATGTTTCTCTACATCGTCCCTTACCTTCTGCTCGCTATCTTCATGATAGGTCTTGGTACTTTCGTCATAAACAAGATAATCAGAAGCGTTCACCTTCATTTCTCTTCTCCTCTTCTTCACTATTCAGTCTCTTCAAATATGAAATCTGGTCTTCAAAGACTCCGTCTCTCTTTCTTACAAGAAGAATGACAATCAGGGCGAAAACACCGCTGAGAGCATCCGTCGTGTAGAATTCGATGAAAGAGCCGACGCCAGAGCCCATTATCAAAGAAACAACAGCCCTTCCCGTCTGCATCAGTAGCGTCGTAAAAACGGCGGACAAAGCAGAAAGAAAAGCGCTTTTAGTTATTCTTTCCTTACCAACCTTCTTCATCACAGGATAAACCAGGACGGAAAAAAGGTTTCCGATAATATAAACAGAGGCACTCCTCAAGCCTGCTGAAAGCGCAAGAGAGAGGACTAGCCCGCCGAGAGCCGAATACAAAACGCCGTAAAGCGACCATCTCATATAGACTATCAGCGTAAGTGCAGGAACAAGGGAAAGTATGTACGGCTGCTCCTTGAACCAGGATGATCCCGCTTTCACAATCAGGGTTTCAAATACGACGAGCAAAGCCACCCATATGGTGATATCGATCGCTTTGTACCTGACCAGTGTATTCTCCTTTTGTCCCATCACTACCCTATTCTATTTTCAGTTATATTGCACTTTTTTCAACTCTCAAATAGTAGTCGTTACTATTCATTGATTTGTCGGAAAAGTGCAACCTATTCCTCGACGATGATCTTCTCGACACCCTCGACTACTACATTCTCAAGCTTCGCATCTGCAAAGCGTATTCTTATACCCTTCTCATCAACGTCGGGGATTCCTCTGTACATCTCCGACACATTCGGTTTGATATCCGATTCCGGATCAATGGAGACGGATGTGTTTCTTATTATCACATTCTCTATTCTGCTCTCCGGAAGGCCTACTATGAAGCCGGCAGAACTTCTGCAGTTCATTGCAACTACATTCTCGATAAGTACATTCCTTATTGCCGGAGTACTCTCCGTCACGCTCTGCATATCGAGAGAGAAGAGAGAGTCGTCCGTTGCTCCGCACTTATAATACATATTGAATGTGAAAGGACAGAGACAGCCGTCGATTGCAATATTCTGGAACTTGAGATTCTCGATGATTCCTCCGCGGCCGCGCCTTGTCTTGAGTCTTATTCCCCTGTCCGTTCCGATAAAAGCACAGTTACGGAACGTTACGTCCCTGATTCCGGCTGCGGTTTCACTTCCGATTGCGGCTCCTCCGTGGGATGAGCATACGGTACATCCTTCGACAAGAACATCGTATGTCGGACGGGCTGCAATAATACCGTCCTCTCCTGCCCCGCTCTTAATGCAGATACCGTCGTCACCGACATTTATATATGAATTTCTGATTACAACTCTTGAACAGCTGTCGACATCGATTGCGTCGGTATTCGGGCTGTCGGAGGGGTTGAAGATCGTTATGTCATCAATCGTGAGGCCGTCAGTAAAGACAGGGTGAAGCGTCCAGAAGGGTGAATTCATGAGCCTTACACCGCTTATATGCACGTTTCTGCAGCCGTTGAACTGCACAAGGTCGGGTCTCAGGAACTGGAAATATCTTCCGCCGCCGCCCGATGGCTGATTGAGATAACCGGGATTGAGAGAGGCAAGAGCAAGCTCTTCCTTGGTCTCGGGTCCCTTTGCATTCTTCTGCTTTTCCCTTGTTGCCGTCCACCACCTCTTACCCGAGCCGTCGACAACACCTTTTCCCGATACCGTTACATTCTCCTTGTTCTCTGCGTAGATACACGGATGCATGGCATAGCAGCGCTGACCTTCCCAGCGTGTATAGACAGGAGGATACAGAGCGGGATCATCAATAAATTTGAGGACAGCACCTTCTTCAAGATTCAGCGTTGAATCCGAGGAGAGTGTTATAGGCCCCGTAAGCCATAGTCCGGCCGGAACCGTTATATGAGAACCACTTTCTTTAAAAGCCTCGGCGAATGCGGCTGAATTATTCCATAAGCCGTCACCGTGTGCTCCATAGCGGGTAATATTTATAAACTCTCGATTTTCCATACTGTATGATTTTCTGTTGAAACATAAACACTATAACGCTCACTCATTGGATAAAACAGTAATCATTTTACACTGACTTAACATTAAAATTGCTTCGTTTCTGCCAAAAACATATAAATATTGCCTATCTGTCAAACTTTGCGGCTTTAGATAAATCAATACCACTCTCCACAATAGAAAGGTATACTTTCCATATGAAATTGTTTGTTAAATATACGGCAAAGAGCGGAAAAGCCGAAGAGTTTGTTAAATTTGTTAAAGACTCCGGAATACTGGAAAGCATCCTCAGCGAAGAGGGATGTATCGCCTACGACTACTACCTTGGGGCTTTCAAGAGCGACACCATTCTCCTTGTGGAAGAATGGGAGAACAAGGCAAAACAGATGAAACACCTCTCTTCTCCACACATGGCCCTTCTCATGAAGGAGAAACCCGGATACATCGACAAGACAGAGTTGCTTTGAGACGGTCAGACAGCGCTTTCCTCATGAAGGGGATTTCAATCAGCCATTCGTTTTCTCTGAGAACGGCATCCCTTTGGGGCTGTTCTCGTTGATTTCTTCTTTTTTTCAAGAATTTTCACCGAAATCCTGACAATTTCCCGAGTTTTTGTGCTTATAAGGTATAAGGAGAAAGAAAACATGCCGATGAAAAGGATCAAATACAATCTCAAGGATTCTCTCTTCACCAATATGTTCAAAGTTCCCAGGTACCTGAGGGAGCTTTATCTCACCCTCCCCGGGAGTGACGATAGCGTAAACGAGAAGGAGTTGAAGATTGAGAATATCAACAACACAATAGCATACGGAATACACAACGATCTGGCCTTTACTTTGAGAGGAGAAAAACTGTTTCTCATAGAGGCACAGTCGACACTCTGTCCGTTCATACCGCAGAGGATGAACGCCTATTTCTGCTCTCTGCTCTATCAGGCATTCCCGTATCTGGAGATTGACCAATACAAGAGCAAGAGAATCGAGAACATGCCGGAGGTGTTTTTCGCTGTTGTCTATACAGGAGGGGAGAAAGTTCCCGAGTATTATGAGACCGAGTTTTCATTTAATTCGGGACAAACGATAAGAATAAAGGTTTTAATATTAACAAAATACAATACC
>CAVHKW010000055.1:0-15449 GCA_963636745.1 uncultured Oscillospiraceae bacterium
AAGTATGGGGAGGCAAGACCCGCTTTTGGCGGTCCCAGTAAAATGCGGTGGAGCCACCAATGTTAAACCCCCATTTGAAATGGGGGTTGGTAACTTAAAGACAGTCTGAAGAAATTGTCTTTTGTCGAGGAGCATACCGACCAAGAAACCGATCAAGTAACCGACCAAGTAAAGAGACTCCTTGATGTTATCGGAAACGAAACGCTTTCAGGTGCGGAGCTTATGCAAAGGCTTAACCTTTCACATAAGCCGACATTCCGCAATAACTATTTGAATCCAGCATTAGAGCATGGCCTGATTGAACGTACTATTCCAGATGTTCCAAGAAGCAGAAACCAAAAGTATAAGAAATGCTCTGAAAGTGTAAAGTAAAGACAATTATTCCCTCATGAAAATGTGAATAAGAGATAAATATTCCCTCATAAAAGTGTAAATTTTAATCGACTATTGGCTCATAAAAGTGTATTATTTATGAAATAACTCATCTTATTGGAATGAGTTGGCATTGAGGCTTTGTTCTGAAAAGATTTGTGTATGAAGAACTTCTTGAGTGGAAGAATAGAAAACAGCGTAAACCTCTCATAGTCGATGGTGTGCGTCAGGTTGGAAAAACCTGGATATTGAAGGAATTCGGGAAATGTGAATTCAAGCATACCGTTTACATTAACTGCGATCAGAACGCTGACGCAAAAAAACTATTCTATGACTATGAAACAGATCGTCTCCTCAGAGGATTTTCAGCTATTTCATCCAAGCCGATCATCGAAGGTGAGACTCTGATTATCCTTGATGAAATCCAGGAGATACCCGCTGCAATTACATCCTTGAAATATTTTGCTGAGGATAAACCCGGATATCATATTGTGGCGGCAGGGAGTCTTCTCGGCATAAGTCTCCATGAAGGAAGCGGATTTCCCGTTGGTAAAGTGGAGAGGGTGAAAATGTATCCGATGACGTTTTATGAATTCCTGACGGCATTGGGAAAGGATCAGCTCATACTTTTGATCGAATCCGGTCGATGGGAGGAAACAGCATCTTTTTCGACTTTATTCACAGATCTCCTCAGACAGTATTACTATGTAGGAGGAATGCCCGAGGTTGTCAGATCATATATTGAAGAGAATGATCTAATGAAAGTCAGGAAAATTCAGAAACGAATTATAGAAGACTATGAGGAAGATTTTTCCCGGCATATTCCGCCGCAGCTTCTTTCTAAGGTCAGGATGATCTGGTCATCGATTCCGGCGCAGCTTGCAAAGAAAAACAAGAAATTCATCTATGGCGCTGTTAGAAAAGGTGCAAGAGCAAAGGAATTTGAGGATGCGATTGAATGGCTTAAGAATGCGGGCTTGATTTACAAAGTACATAGAGTAAGGAAAATCGAGAGGCCTCTTAAATTCTACGAAGATTTCGACACCTTCAAGATTTATCTTCTGGATCTCGGCCTCTTGGGAGCGATGACCGGAACTACGGCTAAAGAAGTTCTCGTGGAAGGAGAATTCTTCAGTGAGTACAAAGGTGCATTTACTGAACAATACGTTCAAGAGGAGCTCGTGTCCGGTGGAGTTGAAGCGTATTACTATTCGAAGGACAACTCAACTCTTGAAATTGACTTTGTCATCCAGAATGAAGAGCTGTATGCCATAGAGGTAAAAGCGGAGGAAAATGTAAAATCAAAGAGCCTCAAGACTGTTCGGGAGAACAACAGCAGCGTGATAGGAGTGAGATTTTCAATGCTTGACTACAAAGAGCAGGATTGGATGACCAAAGTTCCGCTTTACGGCGTCGGAGCGTGGCTGAAGAGTCGTTGGAAGATGTGCTCATCGTCCAACATTACAACGACGAAAACAGTTTGATAAGCGCTTGTTTAAGCTATAAAATGACTGAAATGCAGTTAAAAGAGGAGAGTTTTCATAGAGAACGACGAAGATACAATTAGGTTCTGCGGCGTTGCTGACATCTATATCAAGAAGTGAGAAAAGACATTTTTCCAGATATTAACGGCTCTCTCTTTTCTTGAAAGCGGTTCGAGCTGTCGGATTCTATCGGGAGAGGCTGCATTGTTTTAACTTTTGGGAGTTGGAGTGTGAAGAGATACAGTTTTTGCGGTTGCTGGGAGTTTACTCCCGTATGGACAGAAGATTTTCTGAATGGCCTTAGTGTTCCTGAAATGGAAGAAGTACGGCTTCCCCATACCGTAAAGGAAGTTCCTCTCCACTATGCGTCGCCTCGTGACTACGAGATGGTCTCGGGCTACCGTAAGCGTTTTTCTGTGCCTCCGCTGGAGGCAGCGCCTCGTCTTTTTGTCCGTTTTGACGGAGCAGCTCATCAGGCGGAGGTGTGGCTCAACGGCAGGAAGGCCGGGGAGCATAAAGGCGGCTACACGGCATTTGAAATCGAGATTACAGATCTCGTGGATAGAGATGGGGAGAATCTTCTCGCCCTCAAGCTCGATTCCCGCGAGGACCCGTCAATCCCGCCCTTCGGTTTTGTCATCGACTATCTGACATACGGCGGGCTCTACAGAGAAGCATGGTTCGAGACTTCGTCAATAAGCCGCTTCACTGATCTTTTTGTATATACACCATCTTTAACTG
Organism: uncultured Oscillospiraceae bacterium; assembly: GCA_963636745.1. Taxonomy (GTDB): domain Bacteria; phylum Spirochaetota; class Spirochaetia; order Sphaerochaetales; family Sphaerochaetaceae; genus Ornithospirochaeta. The sequence goes on from CAVHKW010000055.1 coordinate 2,598, forward strand.
AGGCCCATATCGAGTGGACGGCGGAAAATATCGCAGGTATCAAAGAAATCAATATCAGGGTGGAAACGCTCGGGGGAAGACTTCTCTTTGAAAAGAAGGTTGAAGCATCGGAAAAAGGGAAGACAAAGATTTCTGTTCCCTCTGCTGAACCCTGGGATACAGAGCACCCTGTTTTATATCATGCTTCAGTGGAACTTCTTGATGAAAACGGCTCCGTTGTTGACACTAGAGTGACTTCTTTCGGTTTCCGCACGGCCGAGTTCAAGAGTGACGGCTTCTATCTCAACGGGAAAAAGACATTCCTACGCGGCCTCAACCGTCACCAGAGCTACCCTTATGTGGGGTACGCAGCGCCGAAAAGTCTCCAGGAGGAGGATGCAAGGATCCTCAAATATGAGCTTGAGTGTACGGCTCTCCGTACAAGCCATTACCCGCAGAGTCAATACTTCATCGACGAATGCGACAGACTGGGGCTTCTTGTTTTTACCGAGCTTCCGGGCTGGCAGCATATAGGGGACGAAAAGTGGAAGGAGAGCGCTTCTATGATGCTCGAGGAGTTGATTAAAGAAAACCGTAATCACCCTTCTATCATCCTATGGGGAGTCAGAATCAACGAAAGCGTGGACGACGATGAGTTTTATGAGCGGACGAACAGGATTGCACACACTATGGACCCCTCCCGCGCTACTTCTGGGGTGCGATACCTCGAAAAGAGCCGCTTACTCGAAGATGTCTATGCCTACAATGATTTCTCACACAACGGAAAAACACCCGGGGCAAAGAAGAAAAAAGATGTTACTCCCGATATGAAAAAGGGCTTTCTAATTTCGGAGTGCAACGGTCATATGTTCCCCACAAAGTCATTTGATGACGGCCCTCACCGCCAGGAGCATGCCCTGAGACATGTGAGAGTGCAGAATGCCGCATATGAGAGCGGAGAGCATGCAGGATGTTTCGGCTGGTGTATGTTCGACTACCAGACACATAAGGATTTCGGATCTGGGGACCGCATATGCTACCACGGAGTAATGGATATCTTCCGTAATCCGAAACCTGCCTCCGCTGTCTACTCGAGTCAGGGCGAAAGAGAGCCGGTTCTTACAGTCAGCTCCACAATGGACATCGGGGACTACCCGGCGGGGATAGTCGGCTCTGTCTACGTCTTCAGCAATGGAGACGAAGTGAAGCTTTATAAGAACGATGTTTTCGTGACGACACTCGATAGAGCCGAGTGGAAGGCTCTTCCTCATCCTCCGTTTGTCGTTGATGACACAATCGGAGAACTACTCGAGACCGAGGAGCACTTCTCTCATTCAAAGGCGAAGCTCTTGAGAGACTGTCTCTTAGCTGCCGGAAAATACACACTCCCTGGACTCCCGCTCAGGTACAAACTCAAGATGGCATGGTGTATGATCCGCTACAGGATGAGTTTCTCCGACGGTGTTGCACTCTATGGTAAATATGTAGGTAACTGGGGAGGAGAAGCAACAAGGTGGCGCTTTGATGCCGTAAAGAACGGGAATGTTGTCAAAAGTGTTACGCTCTCTCCAAGTGCAGAATTACACCTCTCTGTCAGGACGAGTACAACCGATCTCAAGGAAAAAGATACTTATGATATGGCCGCCGTCCGAATACGAATCGAGGACGAAAACGGAAACACTGCCTCCTATGCACTTCTTCCTTTACACTTCAGAGTGGAAGGGGATGCGGAGCTTGTCGGACCCGATACTGCGGTGGCAGAGGGCGGAATGACGGGGACTTATATAAGAACAAAGGGAAGAAAAGGAAAAGCGAAGCTTTTTATTTCATCGTCTCAAACGGAAACTGCTGTGATTGATTTCAACATAGAAAAGGAGGATGCTGAATGGATTTGACGGTTAAACAGAAAGCCGCATTCGGCGTTGGTGCTGTCGGTAAGGATATGGTGTATGCCCTGTCTTCTTCGTATGTGATGTATTACTATCAGGATGTATTGGGGCTTTCTGCAAGCTTTGTCGGTCTCATATTGATGATAGCCCGCTTCTTTGATGCACTAAATGATCCGTTCATGGGGGTAGTGGTGGCAAAGACGAAGTCACGCTGGGGACGATTCAGACCCTGGATTTTTACCGGAACCGTACTCAATGCATTTGTACTCTATGCACTATTTGCCGCGCCTCTGATGAGCGAAGCAGCACTTATGGTTTATTTCAGTATCACTTACATTATGTGGGGCGTTACCTATACGATGATGGATATTCCCTATTGGTCAATGATTCCGGCTGTGACCGAAACTCCGAAGGACAGAGAGAACCTATCAATGGTCGGGCGTACATGTGCAGGTGTCGGGTCGGCTATAATATCGATGTTTACAATGCTTCTTGTCGGCTCGCTCGGGGGAGAAAGCGAGAGAGCGGGATTCAAGTGGGTGGCGCTAATTGTGTCGGTGGTCTTTGTTGTGACGGAAGTTATATGCTGTGTCGCCATGAGGGAGAATACCAAAAGCGAGATGAAGACGGCAACAGTGAAGGAGATGTTCTCCGCTCTATTTCGTAATGACCAGGCCATGGTCGTTGTCGGGAGCATTGTTCTCATAAACTCGGCTTTGTACCTCACGTCAAACTTCATCATCTACTTCTTCAAGTACGACTACGGCGGTGCGGGGTGGAAAGCATCCTATACGCTCTTCTCGACCGTGGGCGGGGCTGCACAGATTCTCGGCATGATGGTGCTCTACCCGCTCCTGAGGAAGAAACTCTCGAGTACACAGGTCTTCCACCTAAGTCTGCTCCTTGCTCTCTCCGGCTACGGCACACTACTCATTCTTTGTCTCATCGGCTTCTCACATAATTTGACAGTACTCTGTATTCCGGGGGTTGTTGTCTTTGCATGTAACGGCATGCTCAGCGTGTTGACGACACTCTTTCTCTCGAACAGCGTCGACTACGGCTTTCTCAAGACAGGACGGAGGGAGGAGAGCGTCATCTTCTCGATGCAGACTTTCGTTGTAAAGGCAGCATCCGGTGTTGCGGTGTTTTTAACGGGTATCGGACTCGATCTGATTGGACTTGTCGGAAATGCGGAAGAGACAGGACCCGTCAGAGAGCAGAGCGCAGGAACTCTCATGGGGCTCAGGCTCTCGATGACAATACTTCCGATGATCGTACTTATTGGCGCTCTTATACTCTTTCGCCGTAAATTCACCCTGACGGATGAAAAAGCGGGAGAAATAAGCCGTCTTATCAGGGAGAAGGAGAAGAGTAATGATTGAGAACATTCATTGGGAGGCAGAAACAACGGGCGGTGTAAAAAGCGGTGACACTTCGATAACACAACAGGGCGAAGTCCATATCTCAGAAGATCTACCCGAAGGGACGGTGAAGAGCATAAAGGCGGAGATGAAGTGGAAAATGGACGAGGATGAACTGGTTTTCATGAACGGCTATCAGACATGGACATACTCTCCGGAATTGAGAAAAGACGATAAACTCCGGGGTACGGACTCCATTCCTTCTTTCCTCCTCAAAAGATATTTCTTTGACCGTTACGGCGATTACCATTTTGTTCCCTACGGACACAAAAAAGGTCAGAGCCATGGCTTTTCATACTGCTATTTCAGAAAGAAAGACCGCTTCAGACTCATTGCCTCTCTCGATGAAAGTGCAGGCTATACAATCTTCCACTATGACAGTAGTAAGGAGATCCTCACGATTGAGCGTGACGCTCAGGGGGTGGAGCATCCCGGCGGAAGCTTTCCTCTCTTTGATCTTTTCTTTGCGGAGGGAAGTGAAGATGAGGTCTTCGATGCATGGTTCAAGAGGATGGGTATAAAACCGGGAAATAAAAATAAGATCGCAGGCTACTCAAGCTGGTACAACCGCTATCAGGAAATAACGGAAGATGCTATCCGGGAGGACCTTGAGGGATGCAGGAGCCTCTTTAAGAAAGGGGACCTCTTTCAAATCGACGACGGCTGGGAGCCCAAGGTCGGGGATTGGCTTGAGACGGATAAAAAGAAGTTCCCGAACGGTCTCAAAGATATTGTGGACGAAATTCATAAGAGCGGATTTGAAGCCGGGCTCTGGCTCGCGCCTTTTGTCGCGGAGAAAGACTCTCTCATCTACCGCGATCATCCGTCATGGCTTTTGAAATTCGAAGGGGAGCCCTGGTGCTGCGGCTCGAATTGGAGCGGATTCTATTCTCTCGATATCGACAACAGGGAAGTACAGGACTATTTAAAGAAGGTCTTTGACCGCGTGCTCAATGAATGGGGATTCGATCTTGTCAAACTTGATTTTCTTTACGGTGCCGCACCGTTTGGAAATAAAAAGGAGAGTCGTGCCGGGAGGATGATACGTGCCATGCGCCTTCTCCGCTCCTGGTGCGGAGAGAAAAAGATCCTCGGATGCGGTGTTCCCGTAATGCCTGCCTTCGGTCTTGTAGACTATTGCCGTGTCAGCTGTGATGTCTCTCTCGACTGGGATGATGTGTGGTATATGCGTCTTTTCCACCGGGAACGTGTCTCTACAAAACAGGCCATAAACAATACTCTTTTCCGCAGACATCTCAACGGCCGCGCTTATTCGAGCGACCCCGATGTTTTCTTCCTCAGAGATGAAAACTGCAGGCTGAGAGAAGAGCAGAAGAATACTCTCGGCACAATTAATGCACTTCTCGGGAATGTCTTCCTCACTTCCGATATGCCCTCCCGTTATACGGAGAAACAGAGAGATGAGTATAAGAGGCTGCGTACATTGTTCGAGAGAGCCGAAAACGTTGAGGTGAAAACAGAAGACGACGTAATCGAGATCAATTATTCACTTGACGGAAAGCGTCAGAAAGTGAAGTTCAGCTTTCCCGGTGTGAGGGCTTAAAGCCGGTGGTGGTCTATGGAGATATTCGAGTACGGAAACAACAAATCGGATCTTCTTCTTATTCAAATGGTGGATGAGAGGGACTTGTCTCTTCTGGAGACGGAAGTTGAATTGATCCGGGAGTATTCAAAGAGAGATTTTCGTCTTGTCGCATTCAAGGTTGATGACTGGAACATGGATCTCTCCCCGTGGTGCGCTCAGCGTGTATTCGGGGACGAGGATTTCGGAGACGGCGCCTCAAAAACCCTCGAGAAGGTTCTTGAATATATTGACGGGAAGGGGAGAAAGTACATTATCGGGGGGTATTCTCTTTCTGCTCTCTTTGCTCTATGGGCTTCATTTGAAACGGGTGTGTTTTCATCTGTTGCTGCTGCATCTCCTTCCATTTGGTTTCCTTCCTTTCTCGATTACATGAAGAGTCATGATGCCGGGGCGGAGAGAGTCTATCTGAGTCTCGGAGACAGGGAGGAGAAGTCAAGAAACCCTCTCTTGAAGAGTGTCGGGAGATGTATCCGTGAAGCCGGGGAGATCTTGAAAGAAAAGGGTGTCGATACCTTTTTTGAATGGAATGAAGGTAATCATTTCAAGGAAAGCGAGAAGAGAACGGCAAAGGCTTTCTCTTATTTGATAGAAAAGGAGATTTAGTAATATGAAAGAATTTCACATAGGTGATCTGGTATCATTCGACATAATACCGATGAAAGGTATGGGCCGGGTTATTAAAACTTCCCCCGAGAGCGTTGATGTCCTCACGACTATAATTGATTGGAGAGAAGATTACTACGGCAATACACCGCCATCCGGTGATGAGCCGTACACTCTCTCCAATGTCCCTTATGATATTCTGGAGAAAATAGATGACGACAGGTGGGACGATAACACAAGGCTCAAATATGTGGAGAGTATGCTCAAGAGTGAGTCTTTTCTCGAGGAACTTCCTGACTATGAAAAGGAGAGGATAAGAAAACATCTTGAGGTCTTATGCTCTCACAATAATATCAATGCACTCATGAAGAAGGGCTACCTATGCTACGGCGGTTCTCCGCTCTATGAATGTGACTGGGATGAAACAGTGAGATGCTATGAGAAGGTTCTCGAGAGTGGTTACAACAGCGGTGTTGCAAACAGCCTGGGCTATATATTCTACTACGGACGGACAAACAACGGCGTTCCCGACTATGACAAAGCATACAGGTATTTCTCGTCCGCTGCGCTTCTCGGTAACCACGAGTCTCTCTACAAAGTCGGTGATATGTTCCTCTCCGGGCGTGGCGTTCCCGTAATCCCGGCCGTCGCCGACAAACTCTATGAACGTGTTTACGACGAAACACTCTCTCTTGTTCTCGATAGAAACCCCTTCAACAAATTTGCCGATGCCGCGCTGCGTATGGCCCGGTCTTACGAGCGTAAAGGCTGCCCGAAGAGCGATATATACGGGAAATACCTCGAGGCTGATCTGGGTCTCAAAATAAGAGAAAAATACCATTACTATGGAGACAGTACAGTAAGAAAGACTGTTGATAAGGGCCTTGAGAAATATCGGGAAGAGAACCTCGAATCTGAAGAGAGGGGAATATCATCCCTACTGGATGTTCCCTGTTCGCCCGCCACCATTCTCCATGTAATTCTTTCCCGTAAGGGGAATAACCTAAAGGGCAGCGTCAGCGTTGTCTCTTATGTTTCAAGAAAGAAAAGCGGGGATGCTTATTGTCTCCTGACTATTCCCGAGCTCTCTTATTGCGGCTTTGTTCGCTCCTACTCATTCAAATGTAAGATTTTCGAAAGCACTCCGGTAATCAGGGACGGAGATTCTCTCTCGTTTTACACTCATTGCCTGTATGGTGAAGATAATGAAGTCACCTTTATTAATGAGGGTGAAAGTGTCTCCATTCTCGGTTGTTCGTGGAAGATAATGAAGCCCGGAAAGAAAGACGAGTTCACACCTCACTGGCTTGAAGAGGAGGACTTCTGATTTCTTCTTCCCTGGCTTTGTCCTTCTTTTTGTCTGTTGTATTCTCACGGCCAGAGTTTGAAGCCCGAGTTGAGAGCCGCTTTGTATTCGGGCTCCAGGAGATCCGTAAGTATTCTTTCAAAGTCAGTCTTCGAGAGGTTGTCTTTGCTGTAGAGCCTTTCCTTTATGGAGAGGGAGGAGAAATGTGACTTTCCTGTTTTCTCGAAGAGGTCTCTTATTGCCGGGTATCTGTGTATAAGCGAGTATGACAGGTATTCGATGTCGACAAGCGGTTTGAAATATCTCTCCCAGGAGGGAAGATTGTTGCTCTTCATGCTGTTGATGCTTTTCGTCGTCGGATTGAGATTCCAGAATTCATCGGAGGAGACGTAGGAGAATGGAACGAAGTGATCGATCGAGATGTCGTCTTCCGTGAGCGCTGTCGAGTGATAGATCTCCCTCACCGGCTCAATTCTGATTATCTCTTTCCAATATTTTGAAACATCCTGGAGATTTCTCTTCTCGGGAGGCGAGAGTTTATTGGGAATTCCTGGAACAGACGGGTTTCTTCTCTGGAGGTAGTTGATGAGATTGTAGTCGACCCAGCTTTTGAGAAGAGTGCAGCTCTCCCTCATGTATTCAAGCCAGTCGTCGTTGATGGTTATTGTGGTCTCGAGACCGTTGTATGCGGAAAATCTGTATATGATGTCGCAGTTGGTGTTGACGAATTCCACTGCGGCCTTCCCCGAGTAGGATGCAAGAGAAGTCGAGGGAGGAAAGAAAGGGGAGAGTATGCAATAGGGGACGAATCTGATGAGTCTCATCTTCTCTTTTCTCAAACTGCCGTCTCTGCTCTTTTCAAGGTAGGAAAGGAGATTCTTCTTCTCTTCGGATGTCTTCAATCCCGAAAGCGGCTGAAGATTCTTTATAAGCCTCTCAAGCGTGTCGCTGGGACCGAGCGAGAGATGATACTCACTCACCATGTACCACGCTTGTGATATCATATCATCAACGATTTCCTCATAGGTAAACGAGGAGAGGCCTTCTTCAACCTTCATGAGGATGGCTTTGAACCAGAAGAGCTTGTAGCACTCCGTTGTGTGATCGAATATGTGCATAAGCTTTCCTCTGAGATTAGCGTCCATAGGGAAAGTATAACCGGTATCGATTCTTTTTGATATTGAATTTTCCTGATTGATCTGATATTCAGTGCTCTGATAAGCTTGTGCAAAAAATCCCGCCTCTCTTTTTCATTTGATGAGACAGCAGAAGTTTCAGTTACATGAAGTATTAAAACAGCATTTCAAAGAAAGGGATAAACGTGTAGAATCGGGAGAGTCAGGAAGGAGTAGAGATGTTCAGAAACTATTATGTGCACAGGGATCTTTTGAAAGCATGGTCCGATGACGGGTTAGTCGTCTCGTTTTATAATCCAATTACGGAGGAGAACGACGAGAGGGAGATGGATTCTCTCTATTATTTTGATTACCCTAATTTTCTCCCTTCTTCCGTTAAGTTGGTTGAAGCCAATGAGAATTTCCTCACCATTACGCTCAATGCTTTGAAGGAAGGCTCTCTCAATATTACAAAAGAGCCGACTGAAGCCGGAAGACGCTCTCTTCTCTTTCAATATACACGACTTCCGATCTTCAATAAGTTCGATTTTATCAAATACGGAAGAGGGGATGAGTCGCTCAGGTTTCTCAAGACTTTGAAGGGCAGGGATTATTTCAACGGGATATATGTAGATTCGTGTGCGGACTTTCTTGTCCGTGTTGCAGATTTTGCAGGAACAGATTCTTTTGCCCTCATGGATCTAAAGGCAAAGTTTCTTGTCCCCGCTGAGGGAAAGAGTTTCATCATAGGACCCTCTGCCTCGAATGTACTTAATCCTTACTTCGAGAAGAGATTCATGAAATGTGAATATGTCGATAAATCCTATGACATAATTGGCGCCGTGATGATTCTTCCCTTCGAGCCGGAGAGAGCTCTCATGCTCTATGACTCATCTGTTTATGATATATCACAAAACGGTGACACCATTGCTCTCACCCCATCCGATACCGATATTCTCAACATGGTCCAGATATACAACAGCGATATCGACGGTGTTGTATATAAAGGAGAGAGCTCTTATCTCGATAAGCTCACATCGAAAATCGGATCTCCGTATACCCGTGACGGCTATGACTGGAACCGCTCCGACAGATTCCCGTTCTCGACTCTTCTCTCATTCATGTCCATAAGCGAGGACGGAAAGAAAAATCTCAAGAAGAATCTCAAGTCTCCGCTGAGGCCTCTTGTCAGAAAAGTGAGGGAGCATTTCAACGGCACTACATTTGATTCCAATAACCGTGAGGATGCCATGCACCTCTATCTCTATGCTAAGAGCATTATAGATGATTGATGACAAAACTAACCGATTTCGGAGAAAAAACAACCAATTACGGAAACGCGGCTCAATTGAACGCCGTGTTGTGGTAAAAGATATCGGACGGGAAAGAGGGGGATCCTTCTTGGTATATATATATAATCGTTATCCTTTTTCAGCTATAATCGCAGTATGACACATGATGAATACAAAAATGCTGCTTCTTTCTGGGACGAAAGGAACGGCGTGAAAATGGATGAGAAGACACTCAGGGAAATTGTATATGATTACCTCTCTTCGTCCTCAGTGTGTGCGCTTGCAACTGCATACGGCGGCTATGTCAGATGCACCCCTCTCGAATACAGTTTCCACAATGGTAAATTCTGGATCTTCACCGAGGGTGGTCATAAATTCATTTCCCTCGAGAAGAACAAGAATGTTTCTCTTGCCGTATTTGACAGCTCTACTCAATTCGACTCTCTTAAAAGTGTCCAGACGGAGGGAAGAGCCGAAATTGTGGAGCCGTTTACAGAGAGGTATATTTCCCATGCTGAATACAAGAAGATTCCTCTTTCCGCATTGAGAAAGCTCTATGACGAAGGACACGAAATGTATCTTATCGTCATTCATCCAACCCGTATGGATATTCTCTTTTCCTCGTTAAAAAAGGACGGTTATGATTCAAGAGAGACACTCTTTTTCAAGGGAGAAGAAAGTGAAACATAAAAAACTCATAATCGTTACTTCCCTCCTTCTTGTTATTGCTTTTCTCTTTTTCTTCTATGTGAATGATTATTACCGTGCTGACGACGAGGTTTCCCGGTATTTTAATCTTGTCGGCACTGTTGATATAAAAGAGGAAAAAGAGGGACTTTTTCTCGACGGGCCTGGTAAGGAGAGTGCTTTCATATTCTATCCGGGCGCAAAGGTTGAATATACTTCATACCTTCCCCTGATGTACGAAATAGCCGCATCCGGCATCGATGTCTTCCTGATCAATATGCCGTTCAACCTCGCTTTCTTCGGGATAAACAGGGCTGACGATTTAATAGAGAGGTATGACTATGAAAGCTGGTATATAGGAGGCCACTCTCTCGGCGGGGCAATGGCCGCATACTATGCCTCGCGTGAGTATGAGAAACTTGACGGCGTCATCTTTCTTGCTTCCTATACGACAAAAGATTGGAGAGAGAGGGGACTCAGAATACTCTCAATATACGGAACGGAAGACACAGTCCTCAACAAAGAGAAGATAGAAGAAGAAAAAGCTCTCATACCTGATGACGCTGTCTTCTATGTAATAAACGGCGGTAACCATGCATATTTCGGCCTTTATGGAGAACAGAAGGGGGACGGAAAAGCATTGATTACTCCCTCCGTGCAGAGACGGGAGACAAGAGACGAGATCGTCTCTTTCATAACGGCGAATGATGGCAGTTGAATCTTCTTATGCCGATACGGCCCGGCTATATGGAAATTTAAACAGTTGAGAGTTATCATCGTGGTGTTTTGTTAAAAGGAGAGGATATGAAGAGATTACTTGAGGTTGAAGAAAACAAGGGCGGACTATTATACAGGGCGTATTATGCCTTCTTTTTCAGCGGCATGATGGCAAATGTCCTTGGTTCGATACTGCCGTGCATAATTGAAGAGGGAGGGCTTTCCTTCTCGTTCCAGGGAACGCTGCTTTCCATTAACCAGATAGGAAATCTTCTTGCCGTCTGGCTTTCGGGGTTCATCCCGTATGCTATCGGGCGCAAAAAGAGCACTGTTCTTCTGGGCTCCGGTATTGTAATAGGCTTTCTTATCATGACACTGACAGGAAATCCCGTATTGCTTCTTCTTGCATTTACTGCGCTCGGAATCGGAAGAGGAACGATGAGTAACATCACAAACGTTCTTGTCGGGGAGTATGCGAAGAACAAGGCTGCCGGGCTCAATCTTCTTCACGCGTCCTTTGCTATTGGCGCTTTCATTTCTCCCTTCATCGTCGTTTTATGTGGTAATGAAAGATGGAGAACACCCGCTCTTGTGATCGCACTCGGAATGACAAGTGCACTCATTCTTTTCGCCAAGTCCGATCTAAGCAGCGAGAAGACACAGAAGGCCAAGGACGAAGGTGTGGTTCCGAGAGAATTCTCTTTCTGGCTCAACACCGCAATTCTCTTCTGTTACCTATGCGGTGAATCGACATTCATGGGCTGGCTTGTCACATATCTCAAGGGCCAGGGAATCTTCCCATCATCCATTGCAAATGCCATGTCGTCATTTTTATGGTTGATGATTCTCTTCTCAAGACTTCTTTCGGCATACCTCTCGAAAATTTTCAAGAAGGAAGCGATTATTCTTGTCCTGGGCTCATCTATGCTTTTATTCACAACTCTCCTTGTTAATACTTCAAGCCAGACCATTGCGGGAATAAGTGTCCTCGGTATCGGATTGAGTATGGGGGGAATATATCCGACGGTTCTTTCGACAAACGACCAGAAGTACAACAAGTCGACAATAGCAACGGGAACATGTATCGCCGTTGCGACAATCGGCTCTGTCATAATGCCGAGCATCGTGGGATACATTGCAGATAATATAAATATAGGAATGGCAATCAAGTCGATTCTCGTTCCTCTTACAATTATGGTGATTCTCCAGATAATCAAACTTGTCATTGCAGAGAGAAAGAGATGAAGTTTCTCGGAAACATAATATGGTTGATCTTCGGCGGTCTAGTCACCGCCATCATGTGGTGTATCTACGGTGTACTATGGGCCGTGACAATTGTCGGTATACCGCTCTCTCTCCAATGCTTCAAGTTCGCCTCTCTTTCCCTCTGGCCTTTCGGCAAGGATGTCGAGTATGAAGGCGGGGCTTTCAAGATGATCGTGAACGTCATATGGATAGTCTTCACGGGGCTTGAGATGGCTGTCGCCAATATTATATGCGGGGCCGTGCTCTGTGTTACTATCATAGGTATTCCATTCGGAAAGCAGTTCTTCAAGCTTGCTAAGCTTTCTTTAATGCCTTTCGGAAGCAGAGTCGGCTAGAAGTTGTTTTCAATGAAGGCTCTTACTCTTTCCTTATTCATCTCCCATGCATTCTCGTCTTCTGTTCCGACGGAGAGAAATGAATATGAAACGCCCAGGTAAGAGAACATCTCGTCGAATGCCTGTTTGAGAATGTCGAACTCTATGTCGTTATTGTCCGCTCCTCCGTTGAGTATCACCACGAACTTTTTGTCCTTCCAGTCGTCTTTGGTAAATGCATAGAGCCTGTCGATGAATGTCTTCATCTGTGCCGTAACCTGCCACCAGTAGACGGGGGAGACAAGTGCGATTGTGCCGGCAGCCCGGAGCTCGGAGTAGAGAGGTGTCATATCATCACGCTGGATACACTCTCCCTCTCTAACATCTTTACAGTAGTCACATGCATGGCAGTACCCTATCTTCATTTTTCTCAAATGAATTATATTTCCGTCTGTCTTCTCTTTGATTAGATCTGCAATTCTATCAGAATACATGTCCGCTCTGGGACTTCCTGCGATAATCAATGTCTTCATAGTAATCTCCAACACAAAAGATAATATATATGTAAAAAAAGGAAAGAAGTAATTATGAAAAAAGGAAGGATAAAATTTTTGAAAAAACTTAAAAAAGGGTATTGAGCTTTATAATGGAAAAGTG
>CAVHKW010000056.1:0-7167 GCA_963636745.1 uncultured Oscillospiraceae bacterium
ACAGCTTCTAGGCTGTGGTTATGATTTACGACTCCCTTTTTCCGACAAAAAAAAAGCGGCGTAAGGGAATCGGACCCTCGTACTCGGCTTGGGAAGCCGGTGCACTACCACTGTGCTAACACCGCATCTAGAAAGAAGAATAACCCAAAAAGAAGAAGAATGGAATAGAGAATGGAGTAAGTTCTTTCAAATTTCCTTACTCTCGCTTATTATTCGTTTTATGGAAATAACCAAGATTAAAGGTGTCATTAAGAATTATGACTGGGGTACGAAGGATTATCTAGCGTCTCTCTTTGGAGATATAGACGGAAAAACAGGTGCTGAATACTGGATGGGAACGCATCCGAAAGGAGAGGCTTCATTAATGGGCGGCGAGTCTCTTTCATCTGCCCTCGGCCATACGCTGCCGTTTCTCTTCAAAGTATTGAGTATTGCGTCTCCTCTCTCTCTGCAGTGTCATCCGACTAAGAAACAGGCTGAGGATGGCTGGAAGAAAGAAGAGAGGAAGAGAGCGAAGGGCGAAGAGTACAACTACCAGGATGACAACGAGAAGGCTGAGATCATCTCTGCTATAACGCCCGTGACGGCTCTATGCGGCTTCAAATCATATGAAGAGATAGTCTCTTCATTAAAGAAGAGTATTCCTCACGTCTATGAGAAGTATCTTGCTTCTTTTTCAACTATCAGGGAGCTCTTCATCTCCCTCTTTTCTTTTGAGAGCTCAATAAAGTGTGAAATACTCAATGAACTTCAGAGTAAAGTTGATTCCTCTTCTCTTCCTTCATTCTCCGGTGAGTACCTTACAGAATATGGAATAATAAGAGAGACTCTGGATAAGTATCCGGGGGATATAGGCTCGGTGTTTCCTCTTATGATGAATGTAGTCCACCTCGAGCCTTATTCCGCGCTCTATCTCACCCCCGATACTCTCCACGCATACGTAAAGGGAAACGGGATTGAACTTATGACGGCGTCAGACAATGTCCTGAGGGGAGGACTAACAAAGAAAAGAGTCGATGTGGAGGAGCTCAAGAGTATCATGTACTTCGGTGAAACAGAAGCGGAGGAGTGTGAAAAAAGAGAAGAAAATGGAGTCGTGTGGTATGTAACACCATCACCTTCGTTTCAGCTCGGCTATGTAAAGAGTAATGCGGAACTTAATCTCTCTGATGACGCTGTTGTTCTCTCTCTCGGGAAGGGTGAGATCGATCATAATGGCAGTGTAATAAAGCTCGGGAAAGGTGATGTTTATTTCATTCCATCCAAAACTGATGTGAAGCTCTTGGCAGACGGCACTCTCTATATAGCAACCGGCAGGGCATAGAGAGATGGAATATGTTGCCATAGACTTTGAGACGGCATCCGTGCTGAGGGATTCTGCATGCTCGATCGGTCTTGTATGCTTTAATGAGGAAGGGGAGGAGAAGGACAGATTCTACTCCCTTATAAAGCCGCCGGTGCTCCGCTTTGATGATGCGTGTTTCAGTGTTCATCATCTTGATCCTGGGGCGATATCATCAAGTCCGACATTCAGCGAGCTCTGGTGCGACATCTCATCCTTCATAGGAGAGCGTCCTCTTGTTGCCCACAACGCCCAGTTCGATATGGGGGTTCTGGCACACACTCTCCACTCGTGGAATATAGAGTGTCCGAAGTACGAATACTACGACACGCTATCGCTTGCGCGTAAACTCTGGAAGGGACGGGAGAGCTACAGACTCACGAGCCTGGCGGAAAACATGGGGTGGAGATATGATGCCCACAACGCCCTTGCGGATGCCGAGACATGCGGTATGTTATTCTACCGCCTCTGCGGAGATGTTCTCATTTCTCCCGATATGACACGCTCATTCTTCTCACGCATCTACAAAAAAGGTGAGAAGCACCGCTATCCGGAGAGATTGAAGGCAATTGAGCCTTAGCTGTTTTCCTCTTCTTTCTTGTAAACCCCGATTTTCACTCCGATAAGAGGCCAGAGGTATATTTCCCAGACTATCAATAGAAAGAGTCCGAGTGTCTTGAAAAGACGGGGCATTACGCTGAGACTCGAGAGCGGGAAAAGAGTCAAAAGGTATCCGAGAGCAAAACTTAATAAATAACATAATGCTCTCATCGGAATGTTCTTATTATGTGTGAAGTTAATGTATCTTCTTTCGAGGTAGGATGCAAAGTAGACGGCGCCGAGTCCGATGAATGAGGTGGCAAGGTCCTTATAGAGCGTACTGTCGAGAAGGCCGAGATCTATCAGAAGTGCATCTAGGAGTGCAAGAACTGTGAGAACGGGGGAGAGGATAAGAAAGAGCTTTTTGAATGTGGAGAGACTGTCGTATACATTCCTGAAATTCTCTACAAATGAAGAAATGAAGATTCCTATAGCAAGCCCTACGATGACATCGAGGGGCCAGTGAACACCGAGGTATATTCTTGAAAGCGGAATGAGAATGAGAAGTGCAATACAGAGCACTCTCACTACCTTGTTCTTATATGTTTTATAGAGGCCGTAGTACAATGACCCCGCTCCCGCCGAGTGTCCGGAAGGGAAGGAGTATCCTGTCGCAGTTGACTGCCTCAGGGGGATGATCTCATCACTGAATTTAACCCACGGCCGCGGCACACGGAAGATTGCCTTGAGTGTGTTGTTCGCAACGTGTGTTGTCATATTGAGAGTTGCAAGAGCAAACCCCGTCCTCTTGTCCAGGACAAGGTATATGAAAAGAATGAGCGCCACAGCCCATGTGGACTCCCCGAGAAACGAGAGTGCTTCGGCCATGAATGATACTGCCGGTACTCTTATCGACTGGAAGAAGAGCATTATCGGCTTCTGTAGTTCTAATAGTTTGTCTATCATATTGTCCCCCCCCCTATACCATCTGTGAAATGTCCAGGAGCTCCATGAGGTCTTCCTTCGAGAGAGAACTCAAGGATACGTTGTCGCCCGATACGATCTCGTCTGCAAGATTCTTCTTCGTCTCCTGGAGCTTTACTATCTTTTCTTCAATCGTGTTTTCACAAATCATCTTGTAGACTGTGACACGCTTTGTCTGTCCGATTCTGTGTGCTCTGTCCGTCGCCTGGTTCTGCACCGCCACATTCCACCACGGGTCGTAATGGATGACGATGTCGGCCGAGGTGAGATTGAGTCCGGTTCCTCCGGCTTTGAGAGAGATGAGAAACAGTGGAGTTGTGTCGCTGTTGAATGCGTCGACAAGCTCAAGTCTCTTCGCCTTCCCCGTATCACCCGTAATCTTGTAGTAATTGATTTCCTTCTCCTTAAGGTCCTTCTCGAGAAGAGAGAGCATCGATGTGAACTGTGAAAAGAGAAGTATCTTGTGTCCGCCGTCTATTGCGGATGAAATCAGATCAAGTACGGCTTCTCTCTTTGCGCTTTCACCTTTGTAGGAGTCAAAGACAAGGGACGGGTCACAGCATATCTGGCGGATACGTGTCAGCTCTGCAAGAATCTCGATCTTCTGTCCGTTGAAATCCTTGCTCTTCTTGAGCATACCCATGGTCTTTGCAACTTCCGCCGTATAGAGCTTCTTCTGCTCTCCCTCGAGCGGTGTTACTCTCGTCTCTTCTATCTTCTCCGGGAGGTCTTTGAGTACATCGCTCTTGATTCTCCTCAAGATAAATGGGCCTGTGAGTTTTTTCAGTCTCTCTGCTGCATCCTTATCGCTGCTCTTCTCGATAGGATTGGAGATGTATCTCTTGAAGTTTTCCTGGCTGAAGAGGAAGCCCGGCATCAAATACTCGAAGATTGACCAGAGCTCGAGAAGCCTGTTTTCGATAGGTGTTCCCGTGAGTGCAAGGCGGTGCTTTGAAGAGACAGCCCTCACGGCCTTGGCCTGTGCCGTATTATGGTTCTTTATGAACTGGGCTTCGTCTATTATTTCAATGTCGAACTTTATTCCTTCATAGAGCTCTATGTCTCTCTTTAAAAGGTCATAAGATGTGATGAGTATATCGTAAGAAGCGTGGTCTTTGATGAGCGCCTCTCTTTCGTTCTTTGTCCCTGCAACCGCAACTGCTTTGAGAGAGGGAGTGAAGCGTGCACACTCGGCCTTCCAGTTGTAGACAAGAGACGCAGGCGAAATGATGAGTGTGTTGCACTCCTTCTTCTCCTCTTTGAAGGAGAGGATGAGAGAGAGGGCCTGGATAGTCTTACCCAGTCCCATGTCGTCTGCAAGAATTCCTCCGAAGCCGTGGTCGAAGAGAACTCTCATCCACCTGAGTCCATCCTTCTGGTAGGGTCTCATAGTATCGGAGAGGGACGACGGGATTTCATAGTCGCTCTCGTTTATTGTCTTGAACTCCTTTATAAGACGACGGTATTTCTGTCCGCCTTCGAGCGAAATGCCGTTCTTGCTCTGGAGAATCTGATCTAGATAGAGTGCTCTGTAGAGCGGAAGATGCATCTTTCCGGCAACGAAGTCTTTGAGCGGAATTCCTGACGAGAAGAAGAGATCCCTTAATGCATCAAGATTCATTCCCTCGAATGATATGAAGTCTCCGTTCTTGAGGCGGTGGAACTTCTTCTTTGCGTTGTATGAGTTGAGGATGGCGACAAGGTCTTCGATCGAGAGCCCTCCTGTGTCGAGGACGAAGTTGAGAACGGAGTCGTCTTTTTCATCGATATCGATCGTCGAAGTAACCTGAGGCATCTTCTTCACGATCATCTTTTTGACATCGTCCGTCGCATTGACCGTCCCTATATCCATCAACTCCGGTATCCCCGAGTGAAGGAAGTTATATATCGAGTTATCATTATTATTAAGTGTCCATACCTCGTCATCGAGGTAGCTCAGGTTCAGATTATATTCCTCCATGACTTCTCTTATCTCGCTCTCGAGCCCGGTGAACTTTGTATCGAAGGTGCTGTTATAAAAGTGCGGAGCAACAGTGAGTTCCTCGTCGCCCTGCTTTATTACAGCTTTACAGATTATCTTTCCGTCCTTGACGCTGAGGTAGAATATGGCGGAGGGTGCTTCCTGGAGCTTATTTTCCACTTTGTCGAATGCATCGTCCTCTATTCTTCCATACTTTCGTAGCTCCGGAAGAACACGCTGATAGAAGTTGTCTATGAGCTTCATTCCGACATCGAATGAGAATGAGCCGTCGTCTTCGGCTATGTCGGAGAGGGAACCTGCCGAACCGAGCTTTGATTTTTCGGTTCTGTTGAGGTAGCCGTCCTGAAACCAATATGTGTACTTTTCGCTCTCGTATTTGCCGCTGATTTCGCCCGTTACGTGTATTCCGACAGTCTCGCCGCCTTTTTCTATCTCGCTTATCTTCATATTGAATGTCGGCTCTGATTCACGGCATCCCACAATCAACTTCGCTCCGTTCAGAAGGAAGGCCGTCTTTTCGTAGATAGTGAAGAATGTGTCGATATTGTTTAGAAAGCTTATACTCTCCCTCAAATGGCCGGGGGTGTAGTCGCCGCGGGTGCGGAGGATAATCTCTATCTCTGCTTTTCTTATGAATTCAAGAGTCTTGAGAGCCCTGTCCGTAAGGGAGGCCGAGGCGAAGTCTATTGTGTTGTTTTTACCCAGTACATGCTCACCTTTTTGCTCTATCGTTTCCTTGAGTTTCTCTATATCCTTGACCTTGTAGTATTTGCCGCCGTCTTTGTTTATCGTGAGGGTTATATCGGGGCTGTTGAGATTGCGCGATGAAGGGACAATCGAGCTTTCGATGTCGACAACAGAGTCCCGGGATGAGGGCACACTCTCTTCTACGGGCTTTCTCCTTTCCTTTTTGAAGTTGGTTATGAGCATATCGGCTTTTCTATCCGAGTAATCGATTATGTCTCTGTTTTCCCTGAGATAGTTGAAAAGGGAGAGGAGTGCTGCTGTCTTATGAATGCAGAGCTTTATCTTCCCGTTTTTGTCCGGCTCGTCTATACCGCAGGCTTTGCTGATGTATGTGTCTCTGAAATACCATGAGTCTGAATTCCTGCATTCCATCTCCATAATGCCGTTGTGTCCCAGTTTTATGCAGACTTCTGCTCTTTTGGCGGCGTAACTTACGTTTGTGTTGTACTCGAGGTAAGAAGACTCGGCTCTCCGGTAGATTGTAATTTCTGTAATATATACCCTTTTATCCTTCACAATCTCGAGGGCGGTGTCGTAAACCTTCTGTGTCACCCTGTATTTCTCGAGCGTATCGCCGAAATCAAGATAGTGGTTTCTTCCGTCGTCCTCGAATGTAAGTTTGACTTGTTTCTGCGACGACGACTCTGTCATTTTTTCTTCCTCTTCTTTCGGAAGATCTTCCGGATACTCCTCCTCGATTGCATAGAGAAGGGCTGCAATGTGCTTGCAGTTTCCGTTGTTACGGAATGTCTGACAATTGCAGTCGAACCTGTCCGCCTCTCCATCTTCGACTCTCAAAGATGAATAGTAGCTGTTGCAGCTGTCATATATTTTCGCTGAATAGTAAGGGTCATCCTTCTTGAGAGAGATGACACAATGTGCCCTCTGTAGATCCTTACCTCTTCTTAAACTCAACGGTGAGAATGTGTCTTTCCAATTAGCCATTCCCTAACTATATATGATATAGCCAGGATGTTCTACACACTCTCTTTCTCGGCACCGTATCTGCATAGCATCGATGTGATGATGAACATTACGGCAAGGATTACCGACCCCGTCATATGGAATTTGAATGGCGCCATACCATCGAGAGCGCTCATCAATATGTTATAAACAACTGCGGAAAGAGTGTGGGTGACAACCGGAATAATCAAAGTCAAGATTCCGAGTTTTTTCAACTTACCGGCATTTTCAATGGAGAACGGTGTTCCCGTATCGAGTTCGCTTCTGAAATAGTCCTCGGCTTTTCTTGAAAGGAAGATCTCCCCGAAGGAAATCAGAAAGAGAGTTGAAGTGACGCCGTAGAGCGTGTTGATTCCGTATTTTGTCCCGTTGAAGAGCGTGGAGGATATCAGCTCCTTGATGTCCGGACTTGTGAGGAGCACAACTGCCAGAGCGATGGATAAAACAGTGCCGATTATGCTGAGTATAAAGTAGATTCTCGAGAGAACCTTTCCGAGTTTATGAAGTGACTGTATTGTCGTAAGCGATGATTTCATATCCTTATTTTAATATTTGGAATTGAGCGTGTAAACATAACTGAGGTTGACGAGATAGAGTGAAGTGGGTTATT
>CAVHKW010000057.1:0-16805 GCA_963636745.1 uncultured Oscillospiraceae bacterium
GTGAGAAAGTTGAAAAGTATGGTGACGAAAGAGAAAAGAACGGAAGAATTGAAGGGAGACTTGAAGGAAGACTCGAAGGGAGACTCGAAGGAAGAATTGAAGGAAGGCTCGAAGGAAAACTTGAGGGGCAAGTAGAGGGAGAAAACAAGGCACGTATCGAGAATGCAAAGAGAATGATTGCAGATAAAATTCCTTTGGACAAAGTTTCTGCTTATTCCGGTCTTTCTCTATCTGAAGTTGAAAAGCTTGCTGAGTGAAGTAGGCAGTTTCGATATCAACTATGTTTGACGTAACAGAGGGCTGAGAGGGCTATTCATTCCTCTTAGTCCTCTTCGGGTTTTATTTCCCTATCTCCTCTTTGATGATTACGCCACAACAACGACAGACGCATTAAAAGGGAGACTGTGAATCCTTTAAGATACAGAAGAAAGAAGATTGACCATGTGTGATAAAGTTGAAAAGTATGGGGATGAAAGAGAAAAGAAAGGAAGACTTGAAGGAAGACTTGAAGGGAGACTCGAAGGTAAAGAAGAGGGTAAATACAAGGAAAGCATCGAGATTGCCAGGAGAATGATCGCAGACAGCCTTCCTTTGGACAAAGTTGCTGCTTATTCTGGTCTTTCTCTATCTGAAGTTGAAAAGCTTGCTGAGTGAAGTAGACAGTTTCGATATCAAATACATTTGATGCTGTATATGGCTGAGAGGGCTGCTCATTTCTCTTAGTCCTCTTTGAGTTTTATCGTTTCTTAGACAACCATTGACTTTGTGATTTGATATAACCTCATGCTGAAAATGGAGAGGCTGATCAATTTCCACACCTGGGGCTACTTGATCTAAGAGGGTGTGTAACACATTTGGAAGTCGACTGCTTGAGTAATGTCTCCTTTAAATATTCCTCCGGTACTTGAATCAAAAGCAATAAGTAAAGTATATTTGTTTAGGTTTGTGTCCCTCTGTTGACGAGGGAGGGTTGTTTTGATAGACTTACAAACCGTTACTATAAATAAGTAAAATAGAGAGGTTTAAAATGGCAACTCCTAAGTATAAAACAAGTAAAAGCAGAGCAGCATCAAGAAAGGCTGCTAATATGAAGCTTCAGGCTCCAAATCTCGCTACATGCCAGACATGTGGTAACTTGATTCCTTCTCACCGCGTATGTCCGAAGTGCGGATATTATGCAGGAAAGAGCGTGGTCGATGTCGACAAGGAGTAAGAGATGACAGAAGCTGAGATTTTCGAGAAAGTTAAGAGTCTTGTTGTTGAGAAACTGAGAGTCAGTCCCGATAAGGTTACTATGGATGCTTCTTTCCGCAAGGACCTAGGAGCAGACAGCCTCGATACATATGACCTCGTTTATGCTCTTGAAGAAGAGACAGGTGTTCAGATTGCTGATGATGAGGCTAACGGTTTCGAGACAGTCGGTGACTCTGTCAAATACCTGATGAAGGAACTCAATTAAATTGAATTCACTATCGTTGAAAGCTCCCGTTCTTACAGAAGAAAGAAAGAGGGAGCTTATTTCTTTTCAAAAAGCCCACGGTCTTGATTTTAAAGATATCAACCTGTTGAATCTGGCCTTCACGCACACATCCTTCGCCAATGAGACGAAGGGAGGTGTCGACAATAACGAAAGGCTGGAGTTTCTAGGTGATGCCGTTCTTGATCTTATTACGGCGGAGTTCCTCTTCGAGAACTACTATGGAGTATATCATGAAGGGGAGTTTTCAAAGATCAAGGCAATGGTCGTCAGCGAGGACTCTCTCTCCGAGATTGCCCGGAAGATGGAATTCGAGCGCTTTCTTTTGATGGGACACGGCGAAATGCTTCAGGGCGGGGCGAGGAAGAAGGCTATCCAGGCTGATGCAATGGAGGCTGTGATAGCAGCTATCTATCTCGATAGAGGCCTGGAGGATGCACGCACTTTCGTTCTTTCTTTCATTCCCTATCAAATCGAGAAGGTTCTCAAGAACAAAGTCACATATAAAGATTACAAGACCAAACTCCAGGAATTCTACCAGAAGAGAAGGGGGAAGGTCCCCGAATATATCCTTGTCTCCCAGACGGGACCCGACCACGATCAGGTATTCTCCGTCTCTGTGAAGGTCGAAGGCAGAACGTACGGCCCGGCAACAGGAAAGAGCAAGAAGCATGCCGAGCAGAATGCTGCAAGAGAGGCCCTTATACACCTCGGCCTCGAGCCCAATAACACAGGTGAAATCAAGAACAGGGATTAGCTTTAGTCTCTGCCAGGAGCATTAGTTTCTCCTTTGTGTTGTTTTTCGGATCCTTTATAACTTCATCCATAAGGAATTCAAGCATTTTTCCCATATCGGGACCGGGCTTCACTATTCTCAAGAGATCATTACCGTTTATTTCGAGGCTCTTTATATCGAGAGGAACACTTTCGTCTATCTCTCTCTTTACCGCCTCTTCAAAGAGCGGATCATCTTTCCCGAAAGCTTTCTTGAGAGCGATGATTTTCTCCGTGTTTTCCTTTCCGACTTTTCTGAGGTAGTCCCTTGTCTCTTCTCTCTTCTCTCCCGATGGAGTGAGCGGCCACTTTGTTGTTAGCGTGAGGATTTCCTTTTTTTCGCTGTTGGATGGCTTGAGAGAGCTTATTGTTTTTTCCGTGTCCTCCTCTTTCATCCCGTAGAAGAGAATTGCATAGAAAGATGAAAGGCTGAGTTTCATCTCTTTTGCTCTCGTTATGCATTCGACTATGAAGGGTGTAAGCTTTACTTTCGGGAGAATATCGCATAGGAGCCCCGTCTCATCAAGGTACTCAAGCCCTCTTTCAGGACTAGGAGAGAGCAGGGTCTTATCGAGTTCCTCCTTGATTCTCTCTACCGATACCTTCTTTATGTTTCCATGAAGCTTTTTTATTGCATTGAGGGTCTTCTCTTCTATCGTGAAATCGAGCTTTGCTGAGAACCTCGCCGCCCTCATCATCCTCAGCGCATCCTCTCCGAAGCGCTCCTCCGCCTCGCCTATCGCTCTTATTGTTTTTGTCTCAAGGTCCTTTATTCCTCCGTGGTTATCTATAATGGTACCGGTGAGAATATCGACAGCGAGTGCGTTGACGGTGAAATCACGCCTTTTGAGGTCTTCATCCAGGGAGCGTATGAATGTGACCGAGTCGGGATGCCGGGAGTCCGAGTAATCGCCTTCCGTTCTGAATGTCGTTATTTCGTAGTGATGTTTTTTATATATGACGGTGACAGTTCCGTGTTTTATCCCGGTGTCGATTGTACGGCGGAAGACAGCTTTCACCTCCTCCGGGAGAGCGGAAGTGGTGAGATCAAAGTCACTGTTCTCCCTCCCGAGGAGAAAGTCCCTGACTGCTCCTCCGACAAGGTATAATGAGTAATTATTTTTCCTGAAGATCAGGGCGAGTTCCCTTACTTCCTCCGGCGCGTTATATTTCATGAGGTAAATCTATCATATATCATGGTTTTGGAACAGCAAAAAGCCTTCTCTACTTGAGAAAGGAAGAACAAATCCATACAATGGAAAGGAAAAAATATAGGAGAAACAAGCGATGTTTGAACCTGTTAATAACAAGGTTAACTTTCCTCAGGAAGAAGAGAAAGTCTTGAAATTCTGGGACGACAACAAAATTTACGAGAAGTCAATCCAGTCGCGTCCCGCTGATAACGAATATGTTTTCTACGATGGTCCTCCCTTTGCAACGGGATTACCTCATTTCGGCCATATCCTCCCGGGCACTATAAAGGATGCCATTCCGCGCTATCAATCGATGAAGGGTAAGCGTGTTGTCAGACGTTTCGGCTGGGACTGCCACGGCCTTCCTGTCGAAGCGGAGATGGAGAAGACGATCGGAGTATCGGGCCACAGCAACATCGTGGAATACGGAGTTGCAAAGTTCAACGAGGAGTGCCGTTCGATAGTCCTCAGATATACTTCCGAATGGAAGAAGGCCATCACACGTACCGGACGCTGGGTCGATTTCGATAACGGCTACAGAACAATGGATAAGTCTTATATGGAGTCCGTATGGTGGGTCTTCAAGACTCTCTATGACAAGGGGCTCATCTATGAAGGCTACAACGTTCTTCCTTATTCACCGCTTCTTGCCTCCCCGCTCTCCAATATGGAGGTATCTCTCGGAGGATATAAAGATGTAGTGGACCAGGCGGTAACCGTACGTTTCAAGATCGACGGAACTGAAAACAGCTACTTCCTTGCATGGACGACAACGCCCTGGACACTTCCGAGCAACCTCGCTCTTGCTGTCGGTGCCGACATTGAATATGTAGAGGTCAAGGACGATGATGACGGCTGTCACTATTACCTTGCAAAGAACCTCCTCGGTAAGTATTACAAGGATGGAAAGGGATGCACAATCGTCAGAACCGTTCTCGGAAAGGATCTTGTCGGAATGACATATGAGCCTTTGATGCCTTTCTTTGCATCTCTCAAGGAGAAGGGTGCCTTCCAGGTTGTTACGGCAGACTATGTAACAACGGAAGACGGCTGCGGTATTGTCCATACGGCGTCTGGCTTCGGTGAGGACGACTACAAGACAATGCAGGCTAAGCTTCCCGAGGTTCCCGTTGTATGTCCTGTGGACGAGGAGTGTAAGTTCACCTCCGAAGTCGAACCCTGGCAGGGAGTCTTTGTCAAGGATGCAGACAAGTCCATTATCGAGTGGCTCAAGAGCAGCGGTAAGCTTGTAAAGAGAGAGAACTATCTCCACTCCTATCCGTTCTGCTACAGAACAGGTAAGCCTTTGATCTATAAGGCCATGAGTTGCTGGTTCGTCAACGTCCAGAAGATCAAGGAGACGATGCTTAAGTGCAATGACGAGATAACATGGGTTCCCGAGCACATCAAGTACGGACGCTTCGGCAAATGGCTCGAGGGTGCAAGAGACTGGGCTATCAGCCGCAACAGATTCTGGGGTAACCCGATTCCTATCTGGAAGTGTGACGGCTCTGATTACATTGAAGTAATCGGCTCTGTTGAAGAGCTCGAGAAGAAGTGCGGCAAAAAGGTTGAAGATCTCCATAAGCATTATGTCGACAATCTCACATGGCCGAGCCCGGACGGAAAGGGAACGATGCGTCGTATCCCCGATATCTTCGACTGCTGGTTCGAGTCGGGTTCAATGCCGTATGCTCAGCAGCACTATCCCTTCGAGAACAAGGAAAACTGGGATCAGCTCTTCCCTGCAGATTTCATCAACGAGGGGCTCGATCAGACAAGAGGCTGGTTCTATTCATTGACTGTTCTTGCAGCAGGTCTTTTCGGTAAGCCTGCATTCGAGCATTGTATAGTCTCGGGAATCGTACTTGCAGAAGACGGCTCCAAGATGAGTAAGAGCAAGCACAACTACACAGACCCGATGGACGTTGTCAAAGAGTACGGCGCAGATGCACTCCGCTTTGCCCTCATCAACTCTCCTCTTGTAAGGGCGGACGATGTCAAATACTCGGATGACCTTGTAAAGGATGTTTTGAAGAGTCTTTTGATTCCTCTCTGGAATGCATATTCATTCTTCATTACATATGCGAATATCGACGGCTACGAGCCATCCGTGACTAAGACCGAGGATTTGAAGAATCCATTGGATAAGTGGATCATCTCCGACCTCGAGGCACTTGTAGAGAAGACTACAAAGGCATTCGACACATACCAGATCCAGGATGCAACAAGCGCTGTTGTATCGTTCATCGACGACCTCAACAACTGGTACATCAGACGAAGCCGCAGACGTTTCTGGAGAAGCGAGAACGACTCTGACAAGAAGGATGCATATAACACACTCTACAGAGTTCTTCTTACATTCTGTAAGGTTGCAGCTCCTATGATTCCGTTTGTGACGGAGACTATCTATCAGAATCTCAGAACCGACGATATGCCGCTCTCCGTCCATCTCTGTGACTACCCGGAGTACAACGAGGGTGAAAGAGACAGAGTCAAGGAAGAGGAGATGAGAGTTGTCATGAAGGCAGTCGAGATGGGACGCTCCCTCAGAGCACAGTCCAATCTCAAGATCCGTCAGCCTTTGAAAGAGTTCGTCGTCGTCAGCAGAAACAACTCGGTAAGGGATGTTCTGGAAAAGGATGTCGATATTCTCAAGGAAGAGCTCAATGTAAAGCGCGTCTTTGTCAGAAAGAACGAGGAGGACCTCGTCACATACTCTGCAAAGGCCAACTTCAAGGTGCTCGGTGCAAAACTCGGTAAGTCAATGAAGGAAGTTGCATCACACATCCAGTCTCTCATGGGTTCGAACATCCAGTCCATCCTGGACGGGAAGAAGGAGAAGATTAAATACAGCGATGGGGAGATCGACATTTCGGAAGGAGACCTCGTAATCCAGAGAACGGAGAAGGAACATGTCAAGGTTCTCAATGATGGGGATCTCACTGTCGGATACGACACGGAGGTAACGGAAGAGCTTCTTCTCGAAGGTGTTGCAAGAGACCTCGTGCGTCTTGTCCAGACAGAGCGTAAGGAAGAAGGCTTCGACGTCGCAGACCACATCAATCTGACTCTCTACGGTGATGATACTCTTAAAAAAGCTGTTGAAAACTTCAAGTCTTTCATCATGAAGGAGACTCTTTCCGATACGTTGACCTTTGCCGGGAACGACGGTAAGAAGAGCCAGATCAACGAAAGCGAAGTTACCCTCAAGGTCGAGAAGGTTTAATTGTGAAGATAGGGATTCTATCATCCTTAATTCTTATTCTTCTTCTCACAGGTTGTGTTCATCACTCGCCTTTTGTAGATGAGTACTTCTTCTCTTCTCTCGGAGAGGAGGGCGAAGTGGTGGTCACGGCCGATGTAAAGAGAATGAGGGAAGATGGGGCGGTGGAAATCCTGTCCGACGAAGAGAAGGAAAATAAGCTTATAAAAAAGTCCGAGAGAGTTTCGCTCTCCCTCTTCAATGGAGACGTGGGCGGTGCTCTCGAGGGCGATATAAGTAAGACGATGACGAATCTCGCACTTCACCTTTCCTCTTCTTTTGAAAAGGTTGATGACGGGGAAGACTCTCTCAAGTGGTACAGCGGTAACGGCCTTAATGTTTATTCACCCGAGAGCGGTATCGTACTCTTTACGTCAGGGTCGTATCCTGAATACTACAGGCGGACAATAGAAGAGAGGCGGAAATTAATCGACGACGAAACTGCGGAAAGGATGGCCTGTTCTCTCTTCTCGTTTTACGTCTTCGAGCCCGAGGATCTCTCCATCATCGGGTTCGATATCCCGGAAACAGTAAGAAGCGAGATAAAGGAGACCTGTTTTCTCTTCGATATGAAAGAGGGCATACTTCTTCTATCGGGCTTCATCAACACAAAAAGCGTGAGCTCTGCAAGGGCGCTCAATACCTTGATGCGTAATCAGATAGTGCAGGAGAAGAGACGGAGCGGAGAGAGTGTCGATTACAAGGCCCTTTCGTCTTCTTTTTCACTCTCGGGCACTACGCTCAAAATAGAAGGATATGTGCTTACGGGAGAGAGCAGGGACAAGACACTTTCCCTCATAAAAGAGAAGTTTGGAGGAATTATTTAATAATGCCCATATATAGTTATAAATGTACAAAGTGCTCGAATGAGTACGACGCATTCAAGTCTTTCGATGACTCCGATAAGGACGATGTATGTCCCTTATGCGGCTCTGTGAGCAGACGAGTCATTACGGAACCCGGCGCCGTCATTTACAAGGGGAGCGGTTACTATTGTACTGATAATCCCCATAAGGAAGGATGTAATTGTGCATCCTGCAAAGGAGGAAAATAAATGGAAAAAAAGAGAATACTTACAGGAGACAGACCCACGGGAAGGCTCCACCTCGGTCACTATTGCGGCTCTCTCAGAAACAGAGCTCTCTTACAGGATGACTACGAGGAGTTCATCCTCATTGCCGATGTCCAGGCTTTGACGACACACGCGGAGAAACCCGAGCTCATCTATGACTCCATCTATCAAATCACGATGGATAATCTCTCTGTCGGACTCGATCCGGAAAAGGTTACATTCATACAGCAGTCACAGGTGCCGTCAATTCATGTGCTGACGATGTTCTATTCGATGATCACCACATGCAATCACCTCCTGATTAATCCGACTATAAAGACGGAGGCACGCTCATACGGTTTCCAGGATGACAACAAAGAGTATGATTTTTCAAAGCTTACATACGGCTTTCTGGGCTATCCTGTCTCCCAGACTGCAGATATTACCTTCTGCAATGCGGACCTTGTTCCTGTGGGAGAAGATCAGGTTCCGCACATCGAATACAGCCGGAGACTTGTGAGACGCTTCAACGATATGTACGGAACATCGATCAAGGAGCCCGAATACATGCTCAGCCAGGTCTCGAGACTATGCGGCCTCGACGGCAACAGCAAGATGGGAAAGAGCCTGGGGAACGCAATATATCTCAGTGACACACCCGACGAAGTATGGCAGAAGATACGTAATGCCAAGACAGATACAAATCGTGTAAGTGTGAAGATTCCCGGAAACCCCGATGTATGTTCGGTCTATCAATACCACAAGGCATTCAACAGCGAGGGAACGGAGGAAGTCAGAGAGAAGTGTACATCTGCCGGGATGGGATGCGTGCAGTGCAAGAAGATGCTCAATGAGAAGATGAATGCAATGCTTGATCCTATCAGAGAGAAGAGACACTACTATGAAGAGCACAGGGACGATGTGAGGGACATAATCAAAGCGGGGACGGCGAAGGCGAACGAGATCGGAAACGAGAACCTCGATAAGATTATGGACAAGATGCATATCATGATATGATACGGGAGGGGTGGCCCTCCTTTTTTTCATTTCACCGGTTTCTTTTCTTATGCTATTATTAGTCAATGAACGAAATGATAGAGGAGACGGGGTAAAATGATTGTTCTTTATGTTCTTCTGGGAATTCT
The DNA here is from genome assembly GCA_963636745.1 of uncultured Oscillospiraceae bacterium. GTDB lineage: Bacteria > Spirochaetota > Spirochaetia > Sphaerochaetales > Sphaerochaetaceae > Ornithospirochaeta. The sequence goes on from CAVHKW010000057.1 coordinate 8,906, forward strand.
GTCTCTTTACCTTTTATATATAGTCTTTCTCTTTGTCCTCTCTCTTACCATAGAGAAGAGGGAGTATGAGAAGGACAGTCCCTTCTTCCGTTTTATTCTCAACTCCTCGACTAAGCGTGTCTTATTTCTTCTCGGTGTCCGTTACACCGTAAACGGCATGGAAAAGATACCCCGTGACAGAAAGTGTCTCTTTGTTTCGAATCATCCATCAAACTATGACCCGATAGTATCGTGGCTTGTCTTCAAAGACTGGAAGATTGCATTCATATCGAAGAAGGAGAATTTCTCCATCCCTATATTCGGACGGATTATCAGACGGTGCTGCTTCATGGCGATAGACAGGAAAAATATAAGAAATGCAATTCCTACAATAAACAAGGCGGGAGAGCTTTTGAAAAGGGGAGAGGTCTCCATCGGAGTATATCCCGAAGGAACGAGGGACAGGGGAAAGGAGCTTCTTCCTTTCCACGACTGCATGTTCCGTATAGCGATGAATGCATCCTCTCCGATAGTTGTTCTGACGGTAAAAGGTACGGAGAATATATTCAACAATATAAAGAGACTCAGAAAAACGAAGGTCGAGATAAATGTACTCTCCGTTTTCTATCCCGAAGAAACGGAGGGATTGAGAAGTACGGAAATCGGAGCACTTGTCAGAAAGGAAATGGAGGAAAAACTATGAAAAACTATGTCTTCTGGAATTCAATGTCAGGTAAAAGAGGAGAAAGCGGGAAGGAGAGCCTCAGGAAGAAGATAAAAGGAGAGAGTGTCTATGTCGATGTCATAAAAGACGGCGGCTACAGGAAGAATCTCGAGGCATTGGAGACGGGGGACAGAATATATCTTGTCGGGGGCGACGGCACGCTCAACCACTTTATAAACGACATTGACCCATCGCTCATTCAGAATGATATCTACTACTATCCTTCGGGAACAGGAAACGACTTTCTGAGAGATCTGGAGAAGAGCGAAGATGACTGCCCGGTGAAGATAAACAAATACCTTGTTGATCTTCCGTATGTCGATGTCAAAGGTAAGACATACCGCTTTCTCAACGGCATAGGATTCGGCATAGACGGCTACTGCTGCCTTGTCGGGGACAGGATGAAGGCAGAAGGTAAGGAGAACATAAACTACACATCAATTGCCATCAAAGGTCTTCTCTTTCACTATAAACCGACTGACTGCACGATTACAGTTGACGGAAAGAAGTACGAGTACAGGAAGGTGTGGCTCTGTCCGACGATGAACGGCCGCTACTACGGTGGAGGTATGATGGCTTCTCCTGATCAGGAGAGGCTCAACGGCAATGGACTTGTCTCCTCGATGCTCTTCTACGGAAAAGGAAAGATCGCAACTCTTATGGCGTTCCCGTCAATCTTTAAAGGCGAACACATCAAGAAGGAGGGAATCGTCGCTCTCCACACCGGGCACGATATTAGTGTCGTCTTCTCACGTCCGACACCGCTCCAGATAGACGGTGAGACTATCGACGGTGTCACGGAATACCACGTTTATACTAAATAAGAGCAAAGATCAGATACACGATAAAGTGAGGAAGAGAGAGAAGGGCATAGCTCGTGACATATGCTCTTCTTTCTTCTTTGAGCTCCCTAAGGGTATATATAAAGGCGAAGGAGAGAGAAAGAAGCGCTCCCGGAAGAACTTTCACTATTGAACTTTCATTTACTCCAAGAGATAACAGTGCCCCGAATCTTGTAAGAAGGAACGAGAGAATAAGAGGCGGCAGTGTATCTTTGAGTGCAGAGCCCGTCACCATGATGAGAAGAATGGTAATGAAGACGGGGTAGTTTATTCTCCTGTAGACAGCTCTCTCGAGGATAAGGAATGCGATAAGTGTAACAAGAAGGAGATCAATTGTATTGAAGTTCACACCGAAGACGAGAACAAGGAAGAATGCAAGATAAAGTATTCTTATTCCCTTTCTCCCGCTATCCCAATAGTCTTCCTTTTCTATGTGGAGGTATATTTTGTCTCCCTTTGCCTTTCTTAATACGACGAGAGATTCAACTATAAAAAGGAAGAGGGAAATCAAAAACTGGGGAAGAAGGGATAGAAGGAGCGTGAAAAAGCCTTTTTCGCTCTCGAAGAGCATCATAAGCCCCGCCGGGGAGAAAGGCGAGATAATTCCCCCTATAACCGTACTCAGCGTCATGAGCGCTGCAATAGATGCCGTATATTGTGCTTTATTGCTTTCTTTTAAAAGTTTTATGGTGAAAGGAAGAAGTATGAGAATCACCATGAAGTCGAAAAGAAAGAGGGAGAGCACAAACGACGAGAGAAGAAGCACGAGGAATAGAAACGGTGTTTCCCTGATACTGTTGAGAACTCTCAGAAGGGGAAGAATAAGTTTCTCCTTCCTCATTCCCTCTTCGACAAGAAGAAGCATGAAGATGTAGGCCGCAGCTCTCCAGGGAAGAGAGGTAATCTCCCCGCCCGAGAGAGGATTTATGATAAGAGCTATGAGAGCCAACAGGCCGTAGAGAATGATAAACCAATACTCTTTAATTCTCTTCATCACTCTTCTCCTCACCGGTACATGAGAAAGTATAACAGACTGTATTCTTTACAGCTTCATCGATTATCTCATCCATACCGAGGGAGAGAAAATGCTCTTTCGTCTCTACTTTGTCGGGATGAGTTATGGGGTGCTTGGGAGAGAAGACGACACAGCAGTCTTCATAGGGAAGGATACTTGTCTCATATGTTCCGATTGCCTTTGCCTTCTCGATTATCTCCTCCTTGTCCATTCCCGCGAGGGGACGCAGGACAAGCATATCTGTCATGCTGTCCGTGAAGGCCATTGCATCGAGTGTCTGGGATGCAACCTGCGAGACAGCCTCTCCCGTGACGAGTGCTATATCGTAATTGAAAGCGGCTATTTTCTCCGTCACCTTGAGCATCGCGGCTCTGAACATCAGCGTTGCCTCCTCTTCGACGGCGTGGTCTCTTATGTATTCCTGGCCCTTTGTGAACGGGACGACGAAGAGTCTTGTTCCCTGAAGATAGGGAGCGATGAGGGAGGCAAGCTTCTTGACCTTTTCGAGTGCCATCTCGGATGTGTACGGATAGGCGTGGAAATAGCAGCAGTCGAGCTTCATTCCTCTCTTCGCCATAAGGTATCCGGCAACTGGGCTGTCGATTCCGCCCGAGAGGAGAAGCATCCCCCGTCCGGCCGTTGAAACAGGAAGACCCTTTGCGCCCGATGAGGAGTGGGTATATATAAAGCATTCGTTTCTGATTTCGACAGTGATTATGTAATCTGGGTGCTTGAGATCGACAGTGAGCGAGGGGTAATACTTCTCGACTACATCTGCGACTTTACATGCGACCGCGAGGGATGAGAGCGGGTAGCTCTTATCTTCTCTTCTCACTTCTACCTTGAAGGATCCTGTCTTTCCGAATGGGTCTGTAGTGGAAAGAATTTCATCCGCTTTTTTAAGTATGGTCTCGATATCTTTATCATTACATTTGAAGGAGGGTGCCCATCCCGTTATTCCGAATGTCGTGGAGAGAGCCTTCTCGATTCTCTCTTTTGGACATTCCTCGTCTACATAGAGAAAGACTCTGCCCTTTGTTTTGTCCATGTGACACTCGTAGGGCTTTATCTTCGCCCTTATATTAGCGCGCAGCCTGCGCTCGAACATGATGCGGTTCCCGCCCTTGAGTGAAATTTCACCTTCCTTGATAAGATATTGCTGTTTAGCCATTAAACCAATTCCTTAAAAGCTTTGACGAGGCACTCTGCCTCCTCTAGTGTAGTGTCTCTCGAGAGACTTATTCTTATTGCCTTCTTTGCGCTGCTGTTGCTTATTCCCATAGCCTCGAGAACAGCTTCGCTTTTACCTTTCGCGTTATTTGAACATGCAGAGCCGCTCGATACTGCAAAGCCCTTGTCGAAGAGCATACGCGTAAAGACTTCCGAGGGAAGAGGTCCCTCGACGGAGAGTATATAGGGCGATGAGTGTTCGGGGGAGAGTATCCTGAGACCGAGAGAGGATAGAGACGATGAAATGTACCTCTTTATTTCTCCCGCTTTCTCTGCACTTTTCTCTCTATCATTCATCCACTCCGAGAGCGCTCTCTCGAATGCTGCTATCCCCGCGAGGTTCTCCGTGCCGCCGCGTCTTCCTTTTTCCTGGCCGCCTCCCGAGGCAAGAGGGTGGATGAGAGAGCTGTTCTTTGTGTATAAGAGACCGACTCCTCTCGGGCCGTTTATCTTATGTGCCGAGAACGATGCTCCGTCAATGTCCCACTCTTTGAGAGAGAGCTCGCTCTTTCCGAGAGCCTGTACGCTGTCAGAGAAGAAGAGGATCTTCTTTCTGTGCTCTTTCTCATATTCACGGACAGTATCGACAAGATCTTTCACAGGCTCTATTGCGCCTGTGACATTATTAACGCTCATGACAAAGACAGCCCTGGTGTCCTCCGTGAGTGTCTCTTTGAGTTCCCCGGGGGAGACAAAGCCTCCTTTAGCCTTTAGCCTTAATACTCTCCAGCCCTGCTTTTCAAAGTATTTCGCCCAGCTTGAAACAGCTTCATGCTCTATTCTTGAAATGATGAGAGTTCCCGTCTCAAGCCACAGGAGAGTCTGGAAAAAGAGTGCAATGGACTCAGTTGCACCGCTAGTGAAGATGAGATTGTCGCTCCCGACTCCGAGTGCGGAGGCAATGGATGCTCTCTTTTCTTCAAGAAGTCCCTTTGCCTTGATTCCGAGGCGGTGGTTTGACGAGGGATTACCGATGTACTCATTACATACTCTTATATATTCTTCTCTTGCAGATGGTGACATTTTAGTTGTGGCTGCATTATCGAAATAGAAATCCATAACGGGATTTTCCCTTTTATCGAAAGAAGTGTCTATAGATAAGAGATATTGACCGTGTAAAAGATTTTCTTAAAATGTGGTATATGAGAAAGTTGTTTTCATCAACCCTCGGCGAGGGTAAAGAGAGTGTCGTTTACCTCTCTGACAGCATAGATGATTTTAAAGAGAGAATCTCCTCTCTTCCGTCCTACATCATAGTTACCGACGAGAATACCCTCCGCTACTCTCCGGACAAGGACAGAACCATTGTTCTTGAAAGCGGTGAGGAGCATAAGACAATGGAGAGCCTCGAGAGAATAATATCGTTCGCACTCGATAACGCTCTCTCGAGAGAAAGCACGTTCGTTGCTGTCGGTGGCGGTGTCGTGTGTGATATGACAGCTCTTGCCGCGTCTCTTTATATGAGGGGAGCGAAGCTCATTCTGTTCCCGACGACTCTCTTATGCATGGTGGATGCAACCCTCGGGGGAAAGACGGCAATAGACTACAGGGGAACAAAGAACCTTGTCGGCTCATTCTATCCCGCAACGGACGTAATTATCGCCCCCGGGACACTTCTCTCCCTTTCTGAAGAGGATTTCATTTCGGGGTTAGGGGAAGTTCTAAAGCATGCCTTCCTCTCTCATGACAATCGTCTCTACGATGAACTCTTGAACAACAGAAACAAGATCCTTTCCCGCGATAAGGATGAACTCGAGAAGGTTATTCACCTCTCGCTTCTTGTCAAGAACGATTATATAGAGAGGGACCCGAAGGAGACAAAAGGTATAAGAAGTGCACTCAACTTCGGCCACACCTTCGCACATGCTCTTGAAAGCATTACATCCTACTCGGTAAGTCACGGAGAAGCCGTTGTGTGGGGAATGGAGAAGGCATTGACTGCGGGGCTTTTATTGAAGATCACAAAGGAAGATTTCTATCTCTGGGCCATCAATCTCATTTCGCTCTATCCTTTCAAGACAAACATTAAGGTCAATAAGAAAGACTATTCCGCTTTCGTGGAGGCCACAAAGAGAGATAAGAAGAAGAGCGGGGGAAGAACACGCTTTGTCTTCCTCTCAGAGAGAGGAGAGCCCATCCTCCAGCCTCTTGAGGACGACCAGATCCTTGCACTTATCATATAGGAGGGGGATATGAGGGTTAACTACTACGAGATGGTTAGTGAGTTCGAGAGAGTTCTAAATAAGTACGGCCTCAAGGGCGATGACGGAAGACTTGCCGCAACTCTTTTTGCCGACGCCTCACGGGATGGTGTTCCCTCACACGGCCTCAACCGCTTTCCCGTCTTCATCGAGAATATAAAGAAGGGGATCATCAAGGTCGATAAGAGAGCACGTCTTATCTCATCATTCGGCTCATTCGAGCGCTGGGACGGTCAGGAAGGTCCGGGAAATATTAACGCGTACATCGCAATGAAAAGAGCGGTGGAGATAGCAGAGAAAAACACTCTCGGCGTTGTAGCTCTTAAAAATACAAATCATTGGCTCAGGGCCGGGAACTACGGACTGCTTGCTGCAGAGAGCGGTTGCATCGGGATAATGTGGACAAATACAATGCCCAATATGGCACCGTGGGGAGGAAAGGATATATTGATTGGAAACAACCCCATTGTCTTTGCAATCCCCGGAAAGAACGGCCCTGTCCTCCTTGATGTCGCGATGTCGCTCTTTTCATACGGGAAACTCGAGAAATACATGCTTGAGGGTAAAGAGACACCGTTTGATGCCGGTCTCGACAAAGACGGAAATGTTACGAGAAATCCAAAAGACATAATAGAGAGCAGAAATGTCTTCCCCATAGGTTATTGGAAGGGCTCCGGACTCTCGATTGCTCTTGATCTCATTTCCTCTCTTCTTTCCGGCGGCAACACGACAAGTCTTATCGGAAAGAAGGGTGAAGAGACGAGTCTCAGCCAGATTTTCATGGCATTCGATATCTCGCACTTCCCCGATAGGGAAGAAATGGCCCAGGAGGTTGAGAATACACTCCGTGAAATACGTGAGTCCACTCCTCTTGATTCCTCTCACCCTGTTCATGCTCCTGGAGACGGAATGATGAAGATGCGTGAAGAGTCAATGAGAGAAGGCGTCCCGGTAGACGTAGGGAAGTGGAAGCTTCTTCTCAGTATGTAGCTTCAATAATCAGACCCGTTTAAAGAGCAAGCTCTTCTATCTTTGAAAGAGGAAGTCCGGAATAAAAAGCAACTTCGTCCAAAGAAAGGTTGTCTGCAATCATTCTCTTGGCAATCTCGATGCTTTCCTTGTATTTACCCTCTTCTTTCCCTTCTAGCCTTCCTTTCTTTTCTCTTTCATCACCATACTTTTCAACTTTCTCACACATAGCCAATCTCTCTTCTTCTGTTTCGTAAAGGATTCACAGTCTCTCTTTTAATGCATCTGTCGTTGTTATGGCGTAATCATCAAAGAGAAGATAAGAAAATAAAACTCAAAGAGGACTAAGAGAAATGAACAACCCTCTCAGCCCTCTGTTACGTTAAACATAGTTGATATCGAAACTGTCTACTTCACTCAGCAAGCTTTTCAACTTCAGATAGAGAAAGCCCTGAATATAAAGAAATATCTTCAAGAGATAGTTTCCCTGATGCAATCATCTTCTTGGCATTCTCGATCTGAGCTTCAGATTTACCTTCAAGTCTTCCGTTCTTTTCTCTTTCATCACCATACTTTTCAACTTTCTCACACATAGCCAATCTTCCTTCTTCTGTATCCTTAAAGGATGTGTAGTCTCCCTTTTAATGCGTCTGTCGTTGTTATGGCTTAATCATCAAAGAGGGCTATAAGGAATGAATAGTCCTCTCAGCCCTCTATTACATCAAAGGTGTTTGATATCGAGATCGCATGCTCTAATTAACAAGCTCTTTTACCTTTGCTAGAGGAAGTCCGGTGCATGCAGCGATATCTTTGAGAGTGAGTTTACCCAATGCAATCAAGCTCTTTGCATTCTCGATACGTGCCTTGTTTTCACCCTCTACTTGTCCTTCAATTCTTCCGTTCTTTTCTCTTTCGTCACCATACTTTTCAACTTTCTCAC
>CAVHKW010000058.1:0-11395 GCA_963636745.1 uncultured Oscillospiraceae bacterium
ACGGAAGACAGGTTGAAACCAAGGCTGTGGCCTAGGTCATCCGCACAGGTCGAAAAGTTTCTCGTACCTCCGGGTTGTTGATCCGATAGCCTATGGCTACATCGTCGAATCAGGAAGACTCTTAAAGAAGACGTTGTAAGCCATATTAAAGCAGCTGGAGCTTTATTCATCATTAGCAGAGAAGACACTTGAATTGATGATATATCGTGTATTTCACGGGTTGAAAAAGAGCTGACATCATATATAATGATACTTGAAAAATATTCAGTGAAAATTATTCAAGTGAGGCAGTTATGTTCATAGGGCGCACGGAAGAGAAGAAGGTTTTAAGAGATTTCTTCTACGATGAGAGAAAGAAAGCCGCCATTGTCTATGGTAAAAGAAGAGTCGGAAAGACTACGCTTCTTCTTGAGGTGGCCAAAGACTTTGACGGCACTGTCATCTTTTTCGAATGCGGGAAAGTCAGTCTGGAAAGTAATCTGGAGTCATTTTCAAAAGCTGTATCGTCCTCTCTCGGTGTCTCTCTGGGACACAGCGACTTTGAATCCGTTTTCTCTATTTTCAAACTTGTCGCCAAAAAGGTCGTTGTAATCATAGATGAGTTTCAATATCTGAAGAGAAAGAGCGATGACTATGAGGCGGAATCTGCGTTCAAGAAAGTGATCGACAATCTCAGTCCGAATACGAAAATCATCTTAAACGGCTCATCTATCGGTGTTATGAAAGATATACTGTGTTATGAAAATCCTCTTTACGGACGTTTCGACACGATAATCAACCTCACCGAATTTGATTACTATGATTCGTCTCTTTTCTGTCCATCTCTTTGTGTAAGAGACAAAATATCATATTGGGCAGTATTCGGAGGCTCTCCATATGTTCTGTCGCTGATAGATTACTCTCTGTCATTGAAAGACAATATAATTAATCTCATACTTAACCGTAACGGTGCTGTCCGAACATATATTGAATATGTAATCTCTTCTGAATTGGGAGGCATGAATTACCTTGAGGATATTCTTATGGCTCTTAATTCATCCAAACTCAGATACAACGAGATTGAAGATCGCATCAATATCAGCAAAACAGGCATTCTCTCCCGCTATCTTGATATCCTGACTAAAATGGAGATTGTCACAAGGAAGACTCCAATAAACAAAAAGGAAGACAAAAAGAAAAGATTCTATGAAATCAATGACAACCTGCTGAAATTCTATTTCTCATACGTATTTTTTATGCGGGGACTTATAAACACAATCGGGGAGAAAACTTTCTACACGGAATATATCGAAAAGAGCATCAACTCATTCATAAGTTACCGGTTCGAGGAAGCTGTGAAAGAATACTTCTCACGTAGAAGCCGGCAGGGTAATATGGCTCTCCTTGATATAGGTACATACTGGTATGATGACAGGGAGAACAAAACAAACGGCGAGTTCGATTGTGTTATAAAGAACAGCCGGAACGAATACTTGTGCTATGAGGTTAAATTCTACTCTTCTCCGATGACAAGGGAGAAAGTTGTAGAAGAAATTGAGAAGATCAAAAAAATAAAAGGCATAGATATTGCATCCTACGGGGTTGTCTCTTCTTCGGGTTTCACCGGAGAGAGACTTGCGGGTGTGGATTATATTACAGGCGAAGAGCTCTTCGAGAGTTAACAGGAGGATTCTCCACTATGCCGCTGTTCAATCCCTGAGAAAAGAAAGGGATGATAGTATGTCGTCTCCGAATGACGGCGACAGCACTCCGTTGTAGTGACAGATGAATATCCCCGATATAAGCACCATCATATATTCGGCGTCACTATCACTCACCCTCTCTCCATATACCGACTCGAGGCACCTCTTCATCAATGCCTTCCACTCCATGAACTCCTCATGGATCATCCTGTTTATGTCGCTGTTGTACTTTGCAAGAACATATGTCTGGACAGTAGCCGAGGGCCTTGTCTCTCCTTCCTCACCTTTTGCCACGTATTCAAGAAAGGCGTTCAAATAATCCTTCTTTGTTTTATAGCTCTGCGGGGTATGTGAGTTGAACCAATTTTCGCAATGAGAGTACATATATGTCTTGATGTATCTGCAGTATTCCCTCACAAGCTCATCCTTTGAATCGAAGTAGCACAGGATCTTGGGATGCGTCATTCCCGCCTTAGAGGCAATGTCTCTGAGACTTATGTTGAATATGGGCTTATCTGAAAGGCATTCCTCGAATGCTTTGAGTATTTTTCTCTTCTCTTCTTCCCTGTCGACTACTAAAGGCATGAAATCATTCTATCCATTATTGACATGAGGTCAAGAAGAGATTAGTTTATTTTTACCATTTGGTAAATAAAAAAGCGGAGGCATTTATGTCAAGTAAGGAAGTAGTAAGCACACTCAGCGTCAAAGTGGACGATAAGGTTTTGAAGACCACACTGGTTTCATCCCTTGTCATACTCATCTCGATTCTTCTTCATGACGGCGACCACATAAGACAGGCGATTAACTGGGGCTACAGCATCCCCTTCTCTCTTCTTGTATTGAATCTCACTGTCTATATCTTTCCGGCAGTCTCGATTTTTCTTATAAAGCTAAAAAGAATGAGCTCGACTCTCGTTACTGCAATAGGAGGAGTCTTCACGACTGTCGGCTTCCTCGTAATCCACCTCAAGGGTGCGGCATCAGGGCTCTGGGGAGTATGGAACTACTCATATTTCGAGCTCATCAAAGGAGTCGTGTGGAACGGGGTTTTCTATCAGGGTGTTGACTGGATAAGCTGGGTCTTTCTCTTCGAAGTGCCGCTTTTGTGTCTTCCGTCATCATTTGTTGCTTTCAGAGAATTTCTAAAACTAAAGAAAAAGAACAATGCATAAGGCAAGAATAAAGATATACGGCATGGACTGTCCCTCATGCTCCTCATCCATCGAAAGAATAGTGAGGCGGTATTGTAATGTAGATAGTGTAAAGTGCAGCTATCTCGAGGGTGCGCTCTACGCTGAATATTCAACTCATGTCGATTTTGCTCTTCTGAAAGAAAAACTCTCCCGCTGCGGCTACAGGATACCTGAAGACAAGGTTCATATAACACTCAATGAAAACGGAGAATCCTTGAAGAATGAGTTTTTCTCATCCTTTGATGGTGCAATAGAATGGAAAGACGATAAGGATGGAGTTACTCTCTCCGTTATCCGCCTCGGTGACACAGAGGGAGATCTCATACGCTTTTTCGAGGAACACGGAGTGGAGATCACTCTCGGAAAAACAGAGAGCGGAGACGAAGCGGTCCTTGCAGAGACACAGCTTGAAATATTAAGAAATCTCATACTCTCCGTACTACTCACCTTTCCTCTCCTGTGGGGTCCCTCCCCTTATATTCAGGCCGTACTCGGGACTCTTATCCAAATCTTCCCGGGGCGCACTTTCTACCGGGGAATGATTCATTCCATAAAGAGCGGAAAAATGAACATGGACACTCTTGTATCTCTCTCGACAAGTGTCGTCTACATCTTCAGTCTCTATACAACATTTACCGAAAGGAGTGATATAAAACTCTATTTTCTCTGTCAGGGAGTACTTCTCAGCATGCTTCTCTTCGGAAGGTATCTTGAAAGTGTGGCTAAAGGCGAGACGACACGTACGCTGAGAAGACTCATAAGCCTTATTCCGAGGAAAGTAAGAAAGGTAGATACGGACGGTTCAATAACAGAGACGGACATATCGAAAGTGGGGAGAAGTGACAGGATAGCGCTTGAAAAGGGAGAGAGAATCCCGCTTGACGGTATTGTTTTGAATGGTACATGCATGGTGGATGAGTCGGTGATGACGGGAGAGAGCGCTCTTATACAGAAGGAGAAAGGAGACACCCTGCTCTCCGGCACAATCGTCAGAGACGGCTCCGTTATAATGGAGGTGACTTCAAACAGAGAGGACTCTTTGATAGAGCGTGTCATCTCGATAGTGAGGAATGCAGAAAAAGAGGAGACTCCTATCAGGAAGAAGACCGACAGCATTGCCTCCGTCTTCATCCCCTCCGTCATAGTCATATCATTCGCTGTCTTCTCTCTATGGTATTTCATACTCTCCCCGTTTAATCTCGAAAAAGCCGTGATAACTGCCGTGGGAGTTCTTGTCGTTGCCTGTCCCTGTGCACTCGGCCTTGCCATTCCGACAAGCATAATGGTCGGGTGCGGTAGAGCTGCCGAAACGGGAATCCTCTTCAAAAATACATCTCTCTTTTCCACGATAACCGATGTCGACACCGTTCTTGTCGACAAAACAGGGACGCTTACAACAGGAGCGGCGAAGAGAAACGAGGAGGAAATCAGAAGGGGTGCAGAGGCCTTCGTCACGGCGATGAAAAAGCGGAAGATAGATGTCATTCTTCTCAGCGGAGACGGGAAAGAGAGGGCGAAGAGGGTTGCAGACAGCCTCGGAATCGAGAAGGTAATTTACTCTGTGAAGAGTGATGGGAAAGCTGAAATCGTGAAAAAGCTCAAAAACGAGGGCCATAAGACAATGATGATCGGGGACGGCGTCAATGATGCACCGGCATTGGCGGTAAGCGATGTGAGCATCTCGATCGAAAACGGAACCGAGACAGCAAAAGATACTGCCGATATAATCATCCTCAACGACGAAATCGAGAAGGTGGAAGAGGTTTTCATTATCTCAAAGAAGATCGTTAGGAATGTAAAGCAGAATCTCATATGGGCGCTTCTCTATAACTGTATTGCCATCCCCCTTGCGGCTTTTGGCGTCATGAATCCGTCCATCGCATCGGCTGCAATGAGCTTCTCGTCAATTGCGGTTCTCATGAATTCGCTGAAACTGAAGAACATGGGAGTAAAATCATGATAAGAGAGAACCGCCTCATAACACCACTGAAGGGGCTCATATGCCCGAGCTGCGAGGATGTAATAATGGACAGTCTCATCACGGAAAAAGGAATACTCTCCGTTGATGTAAGCTATATAAAAGGTGTTGCCAATATCGCCTACGACCCCGATGTCATAAATGAGGAGAAGATAAAATCAATTCTCATAGAGGCGGGTTATCCTCCCCGGGATAAGGCCGTAGGGGGCTTTCTTTACGATATTCTCACCGTTTTGGCTTCAGTTGTTGTCTTCGTTCTCCTCAAAATAATTCCCCTTCCCCATATACCGTCACTAACTCAAATGGGCGGAGGATTCTATCTCAACGTATTTCTCATCGGGCTTTTGACAGGGCCTCACTGCATAGTGATGTGCGGAGGCATAATGCTTTCCTCCTCAATGGAATCGAGGCGTATTTTGAGCGTCCTAGTTTACAATATAAGCAGAGTCCTCACAGCTTCTCTTCTCGGCTTTGTGTTCGGCTCCCTCGGTAAGGCGATCGTCTTCTCCGATAAGGCAAGGAGTATGTTCTATGTCTTTACGGGGCTCTATGTTATTTTCTCTGCTCTCAAGATGTGGGGGCTTCCGATAGCGAGGAAGATTGATGCGGCATTCCCGAAAGTCTGTCTTTTTAAATATGGAAGAGGAAACACAACACCGGTACTTCTCGGAGCCTTGACGGCATTATTGCCGTGCTCTGCCTCTAGTACGATGTGGTTGACGGCGCTCTCGCTTCCCGGAGGAATAGACGGCGCCCTCATGATGGCCATCTGGAGTCTCGGAACTCTCCCCGCAATGTTTCTCTTCGGCATACTCTCGAAAAGGGAAAAGGGGAAATACTACGGCCTTACAACAAGGCTCAACATAGTACTCCTTCTCACACTGGGCTTGAGACTTGTTATTATGGGAATGTAGACTAAATTACAATAGTTATTCAAAATGACGGGAGAGGAAAAAGATGGCGACAAGTAGAAGAGACAAGGCAGATTCATATACTCTCCGTGCACATAGAGAGGGTTATCCCGCACGAAGCGTTTATAAGCTCGAGGAGATAAATGCCTCACACCATCTCATCAAGCCCGGCGACAGTGTCCTTGATGTGGGTGCCGCTCCGGGATCCTGGACTCTCTTTACTCATAGAGAACTCATAAAAGGAAACGGAAGAATTGTCGCCATAGACCTCAACCCTCTCAATCTCAACCCCGTTCCCGCGACGGTTACAGCAATAGTGGGTGACGCATTCAGTAAGGAGAACAGGGAAAAGCTCATCGCCCTCGGGCCGTATGACGCAATTATCTCGGACGCAGCTCCCATGACGACGGGTAACCGCACAGTCGACACAACACGCTCCGAGTACCTTGCAGAGCAGGTGGTGCTCCTTGCGGGGGAACAGCTCAAGGAACACGGAAACCTTGTCATCAAGATCTTCCAGGGAGGAGGACAGGTTGAGATACTCAACTCGATGAGAGCCATGTTCGTGAAGGCTAAAGCGTTCAAACCGAAGGCATGCCGTGACGATTCTTTTGAAATATACCTTGTGGGGCTGGATAAAAAATCCAACTGATGCTAGAGTAGGTTATCGGGATTTGAACTTCTGCTTGCAGCCGTTATCTGCTAAAGGAAGAGTTGGACCTGTGATGGTCTTTTCTTTTTTTCTAAGCTCAATTCTATCCCCTCTGCCTGAGCAGAGTTATTTCACGATGTGGATTTAATTCCAACTTGCCGGCATCTTTAAATAATCGGCTAAAAGGAGAGAAAAATGTCAAGTAACATTATTCTTAGCATCCCCCACTCATCAACGGTTCTTCCCTGGGAAGATATTCCCGCGCCCTACCAGGAACAATCAGGACAGGCATACTGGTGCTGGGGAGGACGGCAGAAGAAAAAAAAGGAAATAGGAGACAGATACCTCAAAGAGCTTCCTTACATGACTGACTGGTATACCGATGAATTATTCATCAACGGCATAGGAAAGCCCCTCGTAGCGCCTGTCTCGAGACTTCTCTGCGACGTGGAAAGACTCAAGGACGACATGAAGGAGGAGATGAGCGTCGTCGGCATGGGAATATGCTACACACGTGCACACGACCTCAGCGTTCTTGCCAATTTCAAGTTCTCCCACAAGATGGACATGATCAGGAAATACTATGATCCTTATCACAATGCACTTCAGAATTATGTTGCGGAGAGCCTCAAGGAACATAAGTGCGCTCTTATTCTCGACTGCCACTCGTTCAATTCATCAACGTATGCGTGTGATCAGAATTACTACTACCCGAGACCCGATATATGTATCGGAACCGATAACCGTCATACTCCGAAGGAACTTGTCGAACTGCTCACCGATTATTTCAAAAGCCAGAACTACACAGTACGGGAGAACTACCCCTACCCCGGCACCATAGTCCCGGAAAGATACGATTCGAATGATTATGTCTTCTCGATCAAGATTGATGTCAGCAGAGACCTCTATCTTGAAGAGAAATGCGGAATTGTCGAAAAGAAAGAAGCGGAGTTCCGATTGCTTAAGGAGAGGCTCCATGAAGCGGAGAAGATAATTGAATCCTTCGTCGACAGAATGTGCGGAGAATACCATTTGAGCGGCGACGATTTGTTGAAAAAGATAAATGCGATAAGGAAAATGCCGCCGATCAGGAGCGATGTCGAACTCGCGGAAGAAAGAGCGAGAAGTGAGACAACAATCCCCATTCAGCCATAAG
Organism: uncultured Oscillospiraceae bacterium; assembly: GCA_963636745.1. Classification (GTDB taxonomy): domain Bacteria; phylum Spirochaetota; class Spirochaetia; order Sphaerochaetales; family Sphaerochaetaceae; genus Ornithospirochaeta. The sequence goes on from CAVHKW010000058.1 coordinate 7,576, forward strand.
GAATATGCACCGGAAACCCGGTGCATATATTTTCATCAGTTGAAAGCTTTTGTCAGAGACGAGGAAAATTCGCCCGGATCTCCCGGCATTATGCCTTCCTGGATGAGAGCCTGACCGAGGAGTACAATTGAGAGCGCCTTTGTCATCTCGTCGTCCGTGCTCTCTTCGATTCTCTTTACAAGAGAAGAAGAGGGGTTGATCTCCAATATGGGTTTAACATCCTCGACAGGGCCGCCCATCTGCTTCATGAGGCGCTGCATTTCCAGAGAAGGATCGTTTTCGTCGATGATGACGGATGCAGGAGCGTCCGCGAGACGTGAAGAGACAACAACCTTCTTGACTCTCTCCTCAAGAGCCTTGGCGATCTTATCGGCAAGAGGACTTTTCTCCTCGTTGGCCTTCTTCTCTTCGTCTGAGGATATCTCGTCAAGAGCATCGCTGCGGTTGATAGCCTTGATAGGAGTCTTGTCGTACTCGTAGACCGAGCTTATTACAAGTTCGTCTATATCCTCATCGAGAATGAGAACTTCATAGCCCTTCTTTTTGAAAGCCTGAACTATCGGGGAAGCCTTGAGAATCTTTTCGCTCCCGCCGGCAAGGTAGTAGATGGCCTTCTGGCCCTCCTTCATTCTCTCCTTGTACTCTTTAAGCGATACCCATCCGTCCTTTTCCGAAGAATGATACCTCACGATGTCGAGGAGAGCATCCCTGTTTGCATAGTCGGAATAGAGGCCCTCTTTGAGAGGTCTGTTATAGAGAGTGATGAACTTCTCGAAGAGCTCGGGGTTGTTCTCGCTTATCTTCTTGAATTCCGACAGAAGTTTCTTCACCGAGCCGTTACGGATGGCAGTCATGATCTTGTTCTCCTGGAGAATCTCTCTCGAGACATTGAGAGGAAGATCTTCGCTGTCTATGACACCGCGGACAAATCTGAGATAGGAAGGAAGAAGCGTCTTGTCGTCGTCTGTTATGTAAACACGCTTGACGTAGAGTTTCACGCCCGGCTTGTAATCGGCATAGTTCATGTCGAACGGTGCTTTAGATGGAATGTAGAAGAGCGTTGTATACTCTGTAGCACCCTCTGCCTTTGTATGTATGTAGAAGAGAGGATCCTCGTAGTCGGAATAGTTGTTCTTGTAGAATTCCTTATATTCCTCGTCTGTGATATCGCTCTTGTTTCTTCTCCATAGAGCCGAACAGGAGTTGATCTGCTCGTTCTTGTGCTCGACTGTCTTCTTCGCTTCCCCGTTCTCATCCTTTTCGTCTTCGTAATGAGTCTGGTCATACTCAAGATAGATAGGATAAGCGACATGGTCCGAATACTTCTTTATAAGATTCTCGAGTGTCCAGCGTGTTGCGTACGTCGAATCCTCGTCGTTGAGATAGATCTTGACAGTCGTTCCCTGCTCTGCTCTTTCGGCCTTCTCAATCGAATATGTTGTTTCGCCGTTCGACGACCAGAGCCATGCGTCCTCCTCCCCGGCCTTTCTCGAAAGAACTTCGATCTTCTTTGCAACCATGAATGCAGAATAGAAGCCGACACCGAACTGTCCGATGAGATTGGAATTCTTCTTTGCGTCATCGCTTAAGGAAGCAAGGAACTTCTTTGTGCCGCTTGATGCAATTGTTCCGAGGTTCTCGTTGAGATCCTCCTCGTTCATTCCGATTCCGTTATCGCTGATGGAGAGTGTTCTCTCGCCCTCTTCCGTAAATGAAATCTGGATCTTCGGGTCAAATGAATAACCCTTCAATGCCCCATCAGTGAGTGAGAGATACTTCAGCTTATCTATGGCATCCGATGCATTCGATATCAATTCACGGACAAATATCTCCTTGTTCGAATAAAGAGAATGTATTAAAAGGTGCAGAAGGTCCGCAACTTCTGTTTTAAACTTTTTGTTTGACATATATGTCCTCCAAGCAAACCAAAAGATAATAAGATAAATGGTAAACGACAAGATTTCTTTGTGTTATAATAGCCCCATGGACTTTTCACGACCTGACAATGCAAGAACAATCAACACTCTCAAGGTTCTCAACGCGCTGAGAACAAAGGATATGTCGCGTGCCGAGCTCTCGAGGGAGCTTAATATAAACAAGGTGTCGATATCGGAAATAACGGAGAGCCTGAGGAAGGAAGGTATCGTTGAAGACGGGGAGAAGGACAATACGACACAGGGACGTCCCTCTCAGAAGCTCACACTCTCGAGGAAAAAGGGCCGTGTCTTCTCCTTTATTCTCTCTCCTCACACCATTACCGCATCGGCGTCAAATCTCAAGGGCGGGGTCCTCCGCTTCGAGCGTTTTCCGAAGGACGAGAACTTCCTTGAAACGATCACGGCATTTCTCAAGAAGATGACTTCTGATAACCCCTTAGTCTACGGCGTTACGCTTATCGGGGCGGGAGAAAACGAAATTCCCGACTCATTCTTCCCCTGGCCCGTCATAAGAAGCTCATCTGCCGTATCGGAAGCCAGAGCCGAACTCGAGGAAGAGAAAAACGCCAAGACTCTCTACGTCTCGTGGGGAAACAGAGTAGAGGGAGTATATTACGAGTCATTTCTTCACTACATTCCAACCCTGGGGCACATGAAGGTCACAAAAGGCATCCCTTGCTCATGCGGAATGGACGGCTGTCTTGAGGCTGCAGTCTCCACTTTGAGGCTGAAAGAAGTAACGGGTTTGAGCCAGGTGAGAGCGCTGCTCTCGACGGACGGGGGACTGACAGCGATTAAAAATGTCCTCTCCCTTCTTGTCTTCGCCGTTATGGAGGCATCCCAGGCCACGGGAGCGGAAAGGGTTGTAATAACGGGAGAGCTCTCGGGGGCACCCGATGAGATATATTCACTCATCAATGAAAAGCTCCACTCTGTCCTTCCTCCGTCGAGAAGAGATGTCACAGTTTATAGAGCGAAAAAGGGAGAGAGAGGTGCACTTGAAGGCGCGGGCATAATCGCACTCGACGAATTCTTCTATCACCCGGACGTACTCGACAAACTCAGGGAGATTGAGAAAACGCTGTAAAAAAATACCGCGGGAATGAACCTGCGGCAACCTCCTTGTCCCCTTTTAGGGAATTGCCTTTTCGGGCAACAGACTGATTCTTCCACAGTTTTCGCGAACACGCAACAAAAAAATAGGAATAAATAAAAACTCTTGTTGAACTTTGGAAGGCAACTGGTTATTGCACTTTAAGAAACCCGCCATTATAATTAGAAAGCATGGTGTAAACCATTATAAATTTCTCGGAGGAAATAAATGAAAAAAGTATTATCAGTTCTTTTGGTACTTTGCCTCTCATTGTCTCTCTTCGCTCAGGGAGCTCAGGAAGCAGCAAAGACAGAGTCTTATGCAATTGCAATGATCACCGACTCGGGCGATATTACAGACCAGTCTTTCAACCAGTCTACATACGAAGCTTGTAAGGACTATGCAGCAGCAAAGGGTCTCAAGTTCCAGTATTATAAGCCGACAGGTGACTCAAACGAAGCTCGTTCAGCTTCCATCGAGAAGGCTATCGACGACGGATTCAACATCATCGTCATGCCCGGCTACCTCTTCGGACCATCAATTGCATCAGTTGCACCTGAATATCCTGAAGTAAAGTTCGTTGCTCTCGACGTTTCTGAAGGCGACGTAGGTGGAGCTATCTCAAACGTTTACTGCATGGTTTACCAGGAAGAAATCGCAGGCTATCTCGCAGGTTATGCAACAGTCGCTCTCGGATACACCAACCTCGGTTTCTGCGGCGGTATGGCAGTTCCGGCAGTTATCCGCTACGGCTACGGCTTCGTACAGGGCGCAGATGCAGCAGCAGCTA
>CAVHKW010000059.1:0-6012 GCA_963636745.1 uncultured Oscillospiraceae bacterium
CCATCAGCTAACAATGGTAAGTTTGAAATTAGTTCCTTATCACTGTTAAGCCAACCATTTTGGGATTTTCTGTATCCTTGGAGCGTGCGTTTTTGCACGAATTCTATTTCAAGGAGGTCAGCCTATGACCAATTACAAGGAGAGATTATTCACTGCGTGGTATTGTCAAGGCGCTTAACATCTCACGCAACACTGTCTCCAAATGCCCGGGCTGACCAGGAAAGACATCCATAGCAAAAGCCTTAGGTGTAAAAGCCAGTGAGGAGAACGATACGCCATACAAGAAGAAGTTGAGGTTTTATCCCGCATTCCGCTTTTGATACTTGATGAATGGCTGGCAGAGCCGGTTTCAAGGACAGACACAGTCATCATTCATGAACTCATCGATAACAGATGGAACAGAACGTCTACAATCTTATGCTCACAGCTTTGAGGAGAGAATTTGCTGTCAGGCTTCAAAAACGTGGCTTTGGGAGAAGAGATAATAAGTCGCATCAAGTCTCATAGCTACTCAATTAGAAGCGCTTGAAATTCTAAAATGGTCCAGTTTTGACAATTCAGAGGTTCACTTTTGGTAGGCCCGGTGGTTCTCAAGCGCAGTAGAAGTCAAAAAGACACGGGGCTTTTCCTGTGTCGTATCGGAAGGCTGGCTTCTTGCATCGTTTCTGTTGTTTTTCAGCATTTTTTTTTCGGCTGGAAATCAAGTTGGAAGTGTATCTATTGCCCCGGAAAAGGCGTTGTAATACCATGGTGGTATGGACATAGATCTGAGCTATGATGAGAAAGGAGAAGGGGAGTATCTTATACTTCTACACGGTAACGGAGAGGATAAGTCAATGCTGTCCCGGCAGCTTGATTTCTTTTCCAACTATTACCGGACAATAGCACTCGACACACGCGGTCACGGTCTCTCGAAGCGCGGAGAGGGGCCTTTCACTCTTAAAAGATTCTCTGATGATCTATATGAATTCATGGTGGAGAAGGGAATCGGGAAGGCGTCTATCCTCGGTTTCTCCGACGGCGGAAACACAGCGCTTCTATTTGCCCTCTCTCATCCCGGATTGGTCGATAAGCTCATCATCTCAGGCGCCAATCTCTATCCCGCGGGATGTAAGAGGAGCCTTATCAAATGGGTTGAGAGGGAGTACGAAGATGCGGAGAGACGAGGAGACGGGAGAAGAAAAGAGCTTATTGCCCTAATGCTCAATGAGCCCGATATAACGCCCGGGGATCTCAAAAGTCTCACTATGCCCGTTCTTGTTACGGCGGGAACCCATGATGATATTAAAAGAAGTCACACAAAGCTCATCGCAGCCTCCATTCCTTACAGTAGACTCGTCTTCATCGAAGGGGACCACTATGCAATATATAAGAAGAGTGAAGAGTTCAATAAGATTGTCCTTGATTTCCTTCTTGAGTGACTATATCCGGGAGAGCAGCTCCCCGAGGGCGCTGTATGAAGATACATTGTATGTCGCCTTTTTACATATCTTTCCTTCAAAGTTGATGTAAATACTCTCCATTCCCGCATTGACGGCACCCTGTATGTCGCTTCTCTCGCTGTCACCTATCATTATGCATTCTTCTTTCCTCTTTCCGATTTTCTCCAGGATGTAGTCGAAGAGTTCCTTCTGTGGCTTGTTGTATCCGATCTCGCTTGAAATGAATATGTTTTCGAAATACGGCTCTATGGCGGTATCTTTAAGTCTCTCTCTCTGTATTGATGCTATGCCGTTCGTAACAAGTGACTTGGGCCTTGTCTTTATTCTCTCGAGAAAATCCTTTGCTCCCGGAAGGAGAATGCCGTTGTGTGCAAGTGCATCCTTGAAGAGAAGTGCCGCTTCATTTTCGTCTTCGTCTCTTTCTATACGTGAGAAGAAGAGGGCCCATCTCTCTGTCTCAAGCCTCTCGAGTGTCATTTTACCTTCTTCGTATTCCGCCCAGCAGCGATGGTTTCCTTCTTCATAGTCCATGATCGAGCTTTCGTTGTATTCGATTGAATAGTGATTGAATAGTTTTCTCAGGGCTATCTCTTCTGTCGCTTTGAAGTTCCATAGCGTCTCATCGGCATCAAAAAGTAGGTATTTCATTGACAAAGTCTAACATAATCATGGTTTTTTGCTCTACACGATTCGATTTTTTAGTATCATATTAGTAATAAAGGTTAAAAAAATGAAAAGTGCTCTTATATTTTGGCTGGCGGGGCTTCTTGCCTTGTTTTTCGGTATTTTCACTATTCTTGAACCGACTGTGGTTCTCAATGTCGCATGCATAGTCTTCTCTCTCCTCCTTGCTTTCAGAGGCTTGAAGAGAATATGTGACGCAATACGTTTCAAGAAGAATGCGTTGAAGGTCGTTGTTGACGGCGCTCCGATAGATCTCGGCATACAGAAGGGGCTGAGGATGACGCTTCTCTGGGATGGTATCGGATCACTTGTGATTGCAATAGCGGCGTTTGTCCTGACGGTTGTCTCCATCGATAAGGGCGGAGAGGGAACAATGAAGGGCATTGTCTATGCCGTTGCAGCCGGATTCCTCTACACAGGATGCGCAAACCTCATCGAGAGTCACCGTCTCAAGCCCTATCCTCTATTGAGGGAAACATTCCGCTCGAACTCGCTTGTTTTTATCGTTGCGGCTGTACTTCTCTTTGCATTCCCGTTCTTCATCGGGCAGACAGTTATGAATATCTTCGGTATCATATTGATCATATCTGGAGTCTCGCTCTTTGTATGGGGAATCAGGATATTCTCGCTTTCGAGAAGGATGGCAAAGACCGTTTCTTATAAAGAGGTTAAGTAACTCTTTTAAGGTTAAAGAGTTTATCGAGTAAGAATCCCTTATTTTCTCTTCTTGATTATTGACAAGAAAATTACAAAGGAATGATACTGTTCAAGTAACAAGAGAGAAATGAGGGAAAAATGACAGTAGATTTTTCAAAGTATAAGGATGGATTGGTTCCGGCAGTCGTGCAGGATGCTGTTACACGTAACGTTTTGACAGTAGGGTTCATGAATGAGGAAGCATATTCCCTGACACTTGAAAGCGGGCTTGTCACATTTTATTCCCGCAGCAAAGGCCGCATCAGAGTAATGGGCGAAAACAGCGGCAACTATATAAAGGTCAGGGAGATTCTCGTAGACTGTGACGGCGACACTCTTCTTATAAAGGCAATGCCGTCGGGACCCGTGTGTCATACAGGAAGCGATACCTGTTTCGGAGAGGAGAATAAGCCCGGAGATTTCTCATCCCCCGAGTTCCTGTTCTATCTTGAATCCGTTATCCATGACAGACGTCTCAATCCCGTGGACGGCAGCTATACAAATCATCTGTTCTCGAGGGGACTCAACAGGATAGCACAGAAGACGGGAGAGGAGGCTGTAGAGCTTGTAATTGCCAGCAAGGATGACAACAAGGAGCTCTTCCTGGGAGAGGCTGCCGACCTCATGTATCATTTCCTGGTGCTCCTTGCACAGAAGGACTGCACTCTTTCCGAGGTTGTGGATGTCCTCAAAGACAGGCATTCACGCTAGAAAAAGACAAAAAATACACACAAAAGTGTAACTATTTGATTGAATTTTAGTTTAATATATGTGTATATAGGAAAAATCCTTTATAGAGAGGTGGTAAATTATGAAAAAATTTGCAATTTGTTTATTGATTCTGGCTGTTGTATGTACTTCTGCCTTTGCATCCGTGCTTCAGGTAGGTGCTACAGCTCGTTACGGTGGTTCTATTACAAGTCTTGATGACTATAAGAAAGTCAGCAACTATGATTTCGGTGCTGATGCAAGAATTAACCTCGGTCTCTTCGGTGTTGCTGCCAATGTCCTCTTCGGAAAGAGCGACGGCGATAATTTGGTTCTCAATTCAATCCTGACAGCTAACCTCCGCCTTGACTTCAAGGCTGTTGATATCGCAGTTGGTGCCGGCTATGCACTTCCGTTCGAGTTTGCTTCAGATGGTGTTCTGATCAGCGGCAAACCTGCCAATGAAGTACTTGATGTAATTAAGAACTCACAGCTTCTTATCCGCGGTGCAGTAGGCTTCAACGTAGGTATCCTCGGAATCAGCGTTGACTACAAGATCCCGTATTATACTCTTGTCGACTATATCAAGGGTGAGGATAAGTCTAATTTTAGCAGCTTCGAGCAGGGTAAGATTGCTATTTCCGTACTTGCTAATCTTTTCTAAACGAGAAGTATTATGCATCAGTCCTCCACTTCAACCGGTGGGGGATTTTTATTTATACTGTCTCCATGGATAAGATATATACAGATTTTGCAGTTGAGAAGGCGCTTTCTCTTCTTTCTGTCGATAGTCCTACGGGCTATACGGATGAAGTAAGGGATGTAGTTGAAAAGGAGTTTGAGGCACTTGGCTTCAAAGTCGAGAGGACAAACAAAGGGGGCTTAATCGTCGATCTCGGCGGAAGTGACAGAGGAAATGCGCTCTGCATCATGGCCCATATGGATACCATCGGGGCGATTGTCAGCGAAATCAAAAAGAACGGAAGACTCAGAATGGACAAACTCGGAGGGCTTCATCCAGTCGGAGTCGAGGGTGAGAATGTCCGCATCCACACGAGGGACGGCCGCATATATGAGGGAACGATCCAGATCCCGGACCCGTCTGTTCATGTGAACGACAACTTCGACTCGACGAAAAGGGATTGGAGAAGTCTTGAGTGTGTCATAGATGAAGACGTAAAGAATGAGGATGATGTGAGAAAACTCGGCATAGAGGTGGGGGATCCCGTCTGTCTCTTCACCGGTGCTCATGTGACCAAATCAGGATACATAAAGAGCAGGTTCCTTGACGACAAGCTCTCCGTGGGGATTCTCCTTGCTCTTGCAAAGTACATAAGCGATAACTCGATTGTGCTTTCCAGACGTACGTATATTCATATAACGGTTTATGAAGAGGTCGGACACGGTGCTTCCTCCAGCGTTCCGGAAGGTGTTACAGAAGGGCTCTCCATCGATATGGGATGCGTGGGAGATGGGATAAAGTGTACGGAAAGAGAGGTTTCGATCTGCGCAAAAGATGCCCGCGGTCCCTATAACTACAAGATGGTCGGAGAGTTGATAGAGGCTGCAAAGAAGGAAGGTGCGTCATATGCCGTTGATGTATATCCCCACTATTCCTCCGATGTCGAGGCTGCACTCTCCGGCGGTGCCGATATAAGGCACGCACTCATCGGACCGGGGGTCTTTGCATCACACTGTAATGAGCGCAGTCACATAGACGGCGTAAAGAACACTCTTCTTGTATTGAAAGGATTCCTTTCAATTTAACTGTCCGGGTTGATTTTATCCAGGAGCTTATTGAGAGTTCCGCTTTCATAGAGTGAGTAATAGGATTCTCTTGTGAATATGATATGGTCGGCAACAGCTATACCCAATAGCTGCCCGGCCTTAAGTATCCTCAGCGTCGCATCTATGTCTTGCATGCTCGGCATAAGCGTTCCCGAAGGATGATTATGGGCGATGACTATCTGGCTTGCTCCGTGTTTAATCGGCTCTGAGAATATTTCCCTCGGGTGGAAGAATGCTCTGTCGACATACCCTATACTTGCTATGTGGGTGTGGAGTATTTCAAAAGCACCATTCATGCTCAAAACCAGAAGCTGCTCCTGGTTGCGGTTTGCAAAGTGCCTGATTTCATTGTAGATATCGGCATGATGATTGAACTGCATGGGCTTACGGTTTGTTTTTCTCCTCCCGAATTCAAGAGACGCAAGGAGCCTCAATCCCTTCTCTTTCCCCACTCCCGGTATGTTTATAAGAGAAGACAGAGGAAAGTTTTCGCCCTTGTCGATGAGAGAGAGGATATCTTCAACGGCTTTTTCATTGTCGTTTTCTCCAAGAAGAATCATCAATAATTCCTGGTCTGACAGGGCGCGTGCCCCCTTCTTTCTGAGCTTTTCCGTAGGCACAGAGCCTTTTTTGATTTGAACTTTAATTGCTTCCATACTTATAAAGCACGAAAAAAAGAAATTTTGTCAAAAAA
>CAVHKW010000060.1:0-8324 GCA_963636745.1 uncultured Oscillospiraceae bacterium
ACTAAAAATACTCCTGAGATGAGATTCTCTGAATTTACTGACGCTTGGGAACAGCGTAAGCTGGGAGACATCTTTGAAGAATACTCTGAAAAGCAGCATGAAGAACTTCCTCCACTTATGGTAGTTCAGGGCGGTGGTACAATAAAAAGAGAGGAATCAGATCGAGCTTTGCAATATGACAAGTCCAACCTCTCCAATTATAAGCTTGCAAGAAAAGACGATTTCATCTTGCATCTAAGGTCTTTTGAGGGAGGCTTAGAGATAGTCAACTGCGATGGAATTGTAAGTCCTGCATATCATATATTCCATGGAGAGGCTATCAATCCACTCTTTTATTATACTTTCTTTAGGTCAAGAAAATTTATTGAAATTCTCTTGAAGCCTCATGTTTATGGAATAAGAGACGGAAAAAGTATTGACGTGGAAGGAATGAAAACAATTCAAATTCCTTATCCCTCTTTAGATGAGCAAAATAAAATCGGGGGATTATTAGGACAGCTCGACACCCTTCTTACCCTTCATCAGCGTAAGTGTAGAAAATTAGATGATACATCAGTTAATAATAATATTTTTAGGAGTTCTATATGGCAGTAGAATCACAGATTGAGAAAAGATTAATTGAACAACTTACCATGGGGGACTCGCAATGGTCATATCGTGACGACTTAAGGACAGAAGAGGATCTGTGGAATAATTTTAAGTCAATTCTTGAATCAAACAACCAGGATAAACTGAACGGAATTCCTCTGTCCAAAAATGAATTTGAACGTATCAAGAATCAGGTAGTGTCCAGTAGTTTTTATGATGCCGGACAGAAGATACAGGGAGAGAACGGCTCTTTTATTGTAAAGATAGAAAGGGAAGCAAAACCTGTTGTCCTTAAAGTCTTCGATAGGCATATGAAGGCAGGAGGCTCTTCCGTTTATGAAATCATCAATCAATATAACGCATTTCATAACAAGGACAGCGATGACATTCAAAAGGATAGAAGATTTGATGTTTCCTTTCTGTTCAACGGACTGCCGTTAATCCATCTGGAGCTGAAAAACGGAAAGAATGCGTCTTATCTCGAAGCATTCAATCAAATACAAAAGTATATTAGAGAAGGACACTTTAAAGGCATATTCTCCCTTGTCCAGATGTTTGTTGTTTCGAATGAGGTCAACACAAAATATATTGCCGCAAGCTCAAATATGCAGAAAGAGTTTTTAACATCGTGGACAGATGAGAATAATCCTGATGTAAGTATCCCGAATCTTTTTGATTTTGCAAAGAAAGTACTGAGAATTCCCGAAGCGCATGAGATGATTACAGATTACTGTCAGCTGGATGCCAGCAGAAAGGAATTAATCCTTCTCAGGCCTTATCAAATACAGGCGATAAAAGCTATCAGAAAAGCCTACATGGAACAGAAGTCGGGTTATGTCTGGCATACTACCGGGTCAGGAAAGACTATCACCTCTTATAAGGCATCACGCAATATGCTTTATGATATCCCGAATCTCGACAAAACCCTCTTTCTCATCGACAGAAGAGATCTGGATGATAAAACAAACAATGATTTCAAGTCATATGCAGAAAATGATTCAATAGCACTCTCCGGAACTGAAGACGTGACAGATCTTCTTAAGAAATTGAAATCCAATAAGAGAGAAATGATTGTCACAACAAGGCAGAAGCTGCAGACATTGATCAGGAAATGCGAAAATCTTGATGTGAGCGTAAAAGACACGGAGACTATAGCCAACAAGCATCTGGCTTTTGTCGTTGATGAATGCCACAGAACAATTACAAGAGAAACCCAGGTTGATATCAACAAATTCTTTCGTTATCACATGTGGTACGGTTTTACAGGAACACCTATCTTTGCCGAAACAATCGGTACAAAGAGTGCCACAACCCAGCAGCTTTATGGAGAAGTACTCCATAAATATACTATCAAGAATGCTCTGCACGATAAGTCCGTACTTGGATTCCAGGTAGAAAGAGTCGGTATGAAAGGTATTTCTTCCGGAGATGAAGGAAGCGATGAAATTGAAGATTTATCGCTTTATGACACAGAGGAACATATGCTCAGTGTCATTGACATGATCATCAACAAGTCGTCAGAGAAATTCGGGCTTTCAAACGGGACCGGGAAAACATACGAAGCTATCCTTACCGTAGGATCCATCAAGAGAGCACAGAAATATTATGAGCTGTTCTCGAAAGTTAAAAAGGGAGAAACCAAAGTAAAGATAAACAAGAACATATCGGAGCGTTATCCCGATTTCCCGCGTGTAGCGGTAACATACTCCTTGTCTGAAAACAAAGACGGGGACGAAGCAAACAAAGAAAAAATGCGTCGTGCAATTGAAGACTACAATGAGCTTTTTGACAAGCATTTCATTGTCGAGAATATAAACGACTATAATGCTGATTTGACAGAAAGATTTACCCGTAAGACCTATTCCAAACTCTCAAGAACAGAGCAGCTCGATCTCGTCATAGTTGCAGAAAGACTTCTAACCGGCTTTGACGCACCTTCTTTGTCTACAATCTTCATTGACAGGCAGCCGATGGCCTCACACAACCTTATTCAGGCATTTTCAAGAACAAACAGGCTGTACGACAAGAATAAGACAACCGGCTACGTCGTAACATTCCAGGCCCCAAATAAATTCAAGACGGCCATTGATCAGGCAATTGAACTGTATTCATTGGGCGGTACCAACGAAGTTCTTATTCCTCCTTACAAAGAGATTGAAAACCAGTTGAGAGAGGCCGTAATTAAATTAAAAACTCTTGCACCTACTCCAGCTGATTGTGAGAAACTGTCACATGTAGACTCACAGAAACAATTATTCTGTTTTGCTTTTCAACGTCTGGACTCTCTCCTTTCGAAGATCAGGGGATATATGGAATGGGACAAAGACTACATAGAAAAATACGGTCTCTCACATGAAGAACTGAGCCAATATGAAGCCTGGTACATAAACTTCATGCAGGAGTTGAAAGCCGGAAAGGATGACGACAAGGACAACGGCGGGGAAGATGATAACCCGAAGCCTGATGTCGACTATGTGCTCCAGTCTTACGGAAAAGATATCATTGATTATACATACGTACTGCGTTTGATCCAGGAACATGCAAGAGATGTCGCAGAAGGAGAAGATCTCCTGAGGAGAAAAGAGAAAGAAGAAGAGATTGAAAAAATTATCAGGAATCTCCTTATCCAATCTCCGAAAGTCGGAGAACAGCTTCAGATATTGTGGAACATCGTAAAAGAAGATCCGGCCAGATTCATAAACGAAGATATTTCTGTCCTCTTTGAAAGAATGAAAGAACATACTATGGATGAAGCGTTAAGAAAGGTCTCTGATGAGCTGTGCCTTGATTATGACACAGTAAAATACTCGGCTGAACAATATAATCCGGCGCGCGATGCAATAATTCCGTACTTCTCTGAAATCCAGAAGACGGCAGCTCCTAAAAAATACTGCGAGAAAAGAGGCATCAACATCATTCCTGCTAAATACTACATGTTAGTTAAAGAAAGGCTGCATGAAGTTTTTAATGAAGAGATTGTACCTTTCAAAGAAGATTCACCTCTCTAATCGGGGGGACTAGAAAGAGAGGGGCCAAAAAGAATATAATCAGCTCGATGGAAAGATGGCCGAGTGGTCGAAGGCACTTGATTCGAAATCAAGCAAGGGGCAACTCTTCGGGGGTTCGAATCCCCCTCTTTCCGTTTTTTCTTTTTTTACTTGAAGCCATGGGATTTTAAACATATCTTTATTGGATAAGAGGGAAAGGAGTAATTATGGTAATTAGAGAATCTGCAGAAGATTACCTTGAAGCTATTCTGTACATCACAGAAAAGAACGGTCATGCACGCTCAATCGATGTTGCAAAACACCTCGGGATTACAAAGCCCAGTGTTTCTGTAGCTATGAAGAACCTCCGAGAAGAAGGTTATATCGAAATGGACAAGAACGGTGACCTTACTCTTCTCCCCTCAGGCAGAGCAATTGCCGAGAAGACCTATGAGCGTCATGTAACGATAAGAGATCTTCTGATTTCTCTGGGAGTTGATCCTTCTACGGCAACAAAGGATGCATGCAGAATGGAGCATGCAATCAGCGATGAATCCTTCCTTGCTATAAAAAATCATGCTGCCAAGATGAAGAAAGAAGAAAACTAAGTCTTTACAGAGTGAAGTCTTTTCTATAAACTTCTCTCTTGTTGATTGGAAAGGTGTCCGAGTGGTCGAAGGTGCACGATTGGAAGTCGTGTATGGTTAACAGCCATCGGGGGTTCGAATCCCCCCCTTTCCGTTTTTTATTTTCCCGCTTTAATCAAGTCTCTTCTCCATATACTTTAATTATCTCATTCAAGAATTCCTTATAAGAGAAGTCCTTGTTGTAGACGATGCGGGTCTCTCTTACCATTGAGAAGTTCTCGATAGGAAGAGCAACAACCTTCTGCTTCTTGATTTCGTCCAGGCACGCGCTCCGGGGGAGTATCGAGACACCCATGTCCTTTCTTATCAGGTCCTTGATAGTTGCTATGTTATCGACTTCGAGTATTACATCGAAGGATGCTATGCTCTCGTTGTTGCTCTCAAGAGTCGACTCGAAGAGGGTGCGGGTTCCCGACTGGGCGGTACGAAGGATAAGCTTCTCCTTCTTGAGCTCGACCAGGCTTATTACACTGTTCTTTGCAAGAGGATTCGAGGGACTCATTACACAGACAAGGTAGTCTGTGTCGAGCATCATGCTCGAGAAACGGTTATCGAGTAGAGGCCCGTCGATAATGGCAAGATCAAGCTCATAGGATTCAAGTTTATCATAAAGATTATTTATTGTGTCAGAAGTAAGGGTTATTCTCAAACCCTTATGCTCAGAGCTGACTTTTGCAAGAGATGCTGCGGTGAGGTTACTCTCGCAGGTGTGTGTTATGCCGACACGAAGGAGAGAGAGTATTTTATTTTTTCCTGCAAGCTCAAGAAGCATCTTTTCGTTCAATGCACTCATTCTCCGCGCATATTTGAGGACAATTTCCCCTTCAGGAGTGAGAATAAGCCCTGTTTTGTTGCGGATTATGAGCTTGTGTCCGACCTCGTCTTCAAGCTGTTTTATCTGATGCGACACCGCCGGCTGCGTCATCCCGAGCTCCTCTCCCGCCTTGGTGAAATTCGCCTTCTCCGCAACCTTCATAAATGTATTCATCAATATCCCGAGCATATATCCTCCATAAATGGCATTTATCTAAACATGAAATAATATAATTTGCATTTATTATATAAAGCTTCTATGCTGTGTCAATCATCTTTTAAGGGAAGTTTGAAATGAAAATTGGAAAAGCGTTGTCACTATCATACAGATACAGATTCTCGCACCTCTTCAAGAAGAGCAGAGCATATGAAAATATAAAGAATGAGCTCGGCCTTGAAGACGGAACCTTTTCATCTTTCCTCTATGCATTGAAACGGAAAGAAGGACACGGCGCGTTCCTTGTCGCCTCCGTTTCGTCGACAATAGTAATCGTGGTTTTATCCGCCCTTCTCGATATCTTTCTCCCTCTCGGGAATATGACGGGGATGTATCGTCTCGCTGCAATTATCCTCTACACGCTCTTTCTCTCTCTTAAGTTCGACTTTATTTCTTTCCACAGTTTCAGAGAGCTGGGAGAAGCTGTCTTCACACTCCTCTCGCTCTATTTCACACACTACTACACGCTGACACTTCTTTTGGTCCTTCTCTTTGAGAATGCAGAGGCGCTTACACTTGGAGGGAATGATTAAATGCTGTTCGAAAAACTTAATATAACATCAAGCGTATCAATCATCATCGGCTCTTTGTCGATAATGCTGCTCTCGGGATTTCTCTTTACAAGAATCACCAAAAAGCTGAGACTTCCCAACGTTACGGGTTACATCCTCGCCGGTATTGTTCTCGGACCTTATGTACTCAACGTAATACCGGAGTCGGTAATATCGGGAATGGACTTCATTGCCGATATAGCACTCTCTTTCATTGCTTTCTCCACAGGAGAGTTCTTCCGTCTCGATACTCTCAAGAAGAACGGCCTGAAAGTTGTGATCATCACCGTTCTCGAGTCTCTTCTTGCCTCCATTCTCGTCTTCTTTGTCTCGTGGAAGATACTCGGCCTCGAGAGAGGTTTCTCCCTTGTTCTGGGGGCCCTGGCAAGTGCAACTGCTCCTGCAAGCACCGTTATGACGATAAGGCAGCTCGGTGCTAAGGGAGACTTTGTCGACACTCTCCTCCAGGTCGTTGCGCTCGATGATGTCGTGGGACTTCTCGCCTTCTCGTTTGCGATATCGATGGCACTTACGAAAGGAAGCGGAGCTCTCGACTTCTACTCAATAGTGCGCCCGCTACTCACCAACTCTCTCGTATTCATCATAGGAGGTTCCTTCGGATACCTCTTGAAGCTCATGCTTCATAACAGAAGCACGGACAACCGTCTTATCGTATCGATCGCCGTTCTCTTCACATTCTGCGGTATATGTACGCTCTTCGACGTCTCACCTCTTCTCGGGTGCATGAGTATGGGTATGGTTTATATAAACGTAACTGACGATGAAAGGCTCTTCAAACAGCTAAACTACTTCTCGCCTCCCATTCTCCTTCTGTTCTTTGTCCGCTCCGGTCTCAATTTCGACATAGAGTCGCTCTTCTCCTCCTCTGGTCTTCTTAAAGCCGGGATCTCCTACTTCTTTGTAAGAATCATTGGCAAATACCTTGGATCATACATCGGGTGTCTCATAACAAAGAAAGACAAGCTTGTCCGTAATTACCTCGGCCTCGCCCTTATCCCGCAGGCAGGTGTTGCGATAGGACTTGCAGCCCTGGGGCGCCGTGTACTCCCGGGAGAGAGCGGAGAGGCACTCGAGACTATCATCCTTGCGTCCTCCGTCCTCTATGAGTTGATAGGGCCCGCCTCAGCAAAGCTCTCGCTCTATCTCTCCCACTCCTATTCGACAAAGCTCGAGGACATAGCAGAGGTTGAAGAGGCTCCCGGTAAAAGTGAACTTGATCTTCTCATCGAGAGGATACATAAGATACAAAACGACATCGACAAACATAAAACCATACTTGAAGAAGAAGAGGATGCATTCTCCCAGGGGGCTTATGAGAGTGCAGGCGCTTCTCTTCTCAGTGACAAAAGGAGAAGATGGAAATGATTATTTCTGATCCTATTTCGGCCGTTCTCGGAGAATGGTCATCATCTCTTACGGCAGAGAGTGTGCTTTTCCGCCTTTTTCTTTCTCTTGTTCTTTCATTCATAGTGGGGTGCGAGAGATCGAGTAAACGACATTCTGCGGGGCTAAGGACATTTATGCTCACATCGTTCACATCCTCTTCTGCAGCCATTCTCGATCAGCTGATCGCAGTGGAGATTCCACTTCTATCTGCTGTCGCAGTTGTGTCGGTTGCTTTAATAAGTGTGAACTCGCTTCTCTTTTCGTCCCGCAGCCAGATAAAGGGCCTTACAACATCTGTCTCCCTCTGGGCGACGGTATTCATGGGAATATCGTCGGGATTCGGGTTTTACACCACAACGATCATTATCTTCATCTTCCTTATTGCGATAATCGCACTCTTTCCTTCCTTCGAGAGGTTTTTGAAGAACAGGTCCAACCATTTCGAAGTACATCTCGAGCTCAATAAGAGGGAGAATTTCAAAGACTTCGTCTCGGTATGCCGCAGCCTGGGGCTCAGAATCGACGACATAGAGAGTAACCCATCCTACATAGGCTCGGGGCTCTCCGTTTACACCATAACGCTGACGATAATCTCGAAGGAGCTCAAGAAGTTCAAAACACACTCCGAGATAATTAAAGCCCTCTCGACTCTCGATTATATATACCACATAGAAGAGTTGGTATAAAATCGGAGTATGAACATACTTGTACTCAACGGTTCCCCGAAAGCAAAGGCATCGATTACTCTCCAGAATCTGTTATATCTTGAGAAGAAGTTTCCTCAACACTCTTTCTCATACATCCACGTAGGATGCCCGGAGAGAAGTAACAGAGAGAATATAGAGAAGACGAAAGAAGCCGTACTCTCGAGTGATCTCGTCATATTCTCATTCCCTGTCTACACATTCATAGCGCCGGGTCAGCTCCACGCTTTCATCCGCATTCTCAAGGAGAGTGGCTTTGATGCAAGAGGACTGAAAGCCACATGCATCACGACAAGTAAACACTTCTACGATATGACAGCGCACAGGTACCTCGAGAAAAACCTCCTCGATATGAACTTTGAATATATCGAGGGCCTCTCTCTCGATATGGAGGACCTTTTGAAGAAGGA
>CAVHKW010000061.1:0-17118 GCA_963636745.1 uncultured Oscillospiraceae bacterium
GTTAATACATCACTTTCCCGCCTTCTATATACTTCAATCATAATCTTATAAACGGAGGTAGATTATGAGAAAAGGTTTAACTGAGCTCGTATTCATTCTTGACAGAAGCGGGAGTATGACAAATCTGACAGAGGACACAATCGGAGGCTTCAACTCCATGATCGAGAAACAGAAGAAAGAAGAGGGAGAGTGTCTTGTCTCTCTTGTCCTCTTCGACGACAGAAATGAAGTCATCTTTGACAGGGTTCCTCTCAAGGATGTTCCACCTCTGACGGAAAAGGAGTATTTCACAAGAGGGTCGACAGCCCTCCTCGATGCTCTCGGCGGTGCTATCCACCATATCGGGAACGTACATAAGTATGCACGGGAGGAGGATGTTCCCGAGAATACGATGTTCGTCATCACGACAGACGGAATGGAAAATTCCTCGAGGGTCTACTCCTCCGGCAAAGTAAAGGCGATGATTACAAAAGAGAGAGATAAGTACGGATGGGAATTCCTCTTTCTTGGTGCGAACATAGACGCACTCGAGACGGCAGACAGATACGGAATAAGAAGGGACAGGGCCGTCAGATACAGCTGCGACAGAGAAGGCGTTGCTCTCGAGTACGAGATCCTCTCCGAAGCGGTGAATACATACCGCAGGCATGGAAGAGTTATCGACAACTGGAGCGAGAGCATTGAAAAAGATTATAAAAACAGAAAGGAGAATAAATAATGATCGGTGCAATTATAGGAGATACCGTAGGTTCACGTTTCGAATTCGACAACATCCACAGAAAGGATTTCGACTTTCTGACATCCGAATGTGCTTTGACAGACGACTCAATCATGTCCATCGCCGTCGCCGAGGCTGTAATGAAGTGGGAGGATGACGGCTGGAGAGAGATAAAAGATTATAAAATGCTCTCTGATTATGCTGTCTCCTCCATGAGAGAATGGGGCCGCAAGTACCCCGATGCCGGATACGGCGGCAACTTCTCTCTCTGGCTCGAGAGTGACGACATGGGGCCCTACAATTCATGCGGAAACGGAGCGGCAATGAGAATATCGCCGGTGGGATGGGTTGCAGAAACGCTTGAGGAGTGCATAAATTTAAGCCGTGCAGTGACAGAGGTCACCCATAACCATCCCGATGGAATAAAAGGCGCGGAGGCAACTGCCGTCCAGATATTCCTTGCAAAGAACGGAACGGGTTTGAAGGAACTCAGAAAGTATGAGGAAGAGCACTACTATTCTCTCGAGAGATACTCATTCAAATACCTTAGGAAACACTATGAATGGGAGAGCCTCTGCGATGGAACATGCCAGGCGGCTTTCGTCTCGCTCTATGAATCTCACTCCTTCGAAGATGCTGTCCGTAATGCAATATCGCTCGGAGGTGATTCCGATACGATCGGCGCTATTTGCGGCTCAGTAGCAGAGGCCCTCTACCCTGTCGACGAGGACCTCACAAAGAAGATTATGACCTACATGACCGATGAGGAGAGGGATGTAGTTGAACGCTTCAGAAGGCGATATGTAACAGGAAAAGAAGAATGAAGAAATCCGGCACTATCAGATTAACAAGCCTATCCGGTTTGATTACCTCACCCAACACCTATAAGAAAAAGAAGAAAGCAAAACAGATCCAGAGTAGAAAAACCGGGAAATCAATGAGAATCTATTGCTACTCATAATCTTTTAGTTTACCATTTTCACATCCATAGAGAGTACGCGAGGGACAAGCCCTGCGACCGTACAGCAACCTGTAGATATAAGGTGCTAAAGCTTGAATGATGGGTTATTTTTAATGCCCGTCCGATGGGGTGAAGCTTCTTCTCTATGGTAAAGGAGAAGCACAAAATGAAAAGCTATTTCACATCAGAATCAGTTACTCCCGGTCATCCCGATAAGATCGCCGACCAGATATCTGACACAATTCTTGACGCAATGCTCGAGAAAGATCCTTCCTCACGCTCTGCTGTCGAGACAACGGTGGAGAAGGATCTCTGCCGTGTTTTCGGAGAAGTTACAACAAGTTATGACGGTGACTTCGAGTCTCTCATAAGAGACAAGATAGCCGAGATAGGATACACGGATGAATCTCTCGGCTTTTCTTCAAAGAGCAGGGTCGAGGTCGCTCTCCACACCCAGTCGCCCGACATAGCACTCGGTGTCGACAGAGACGGAGCCGGGGACCAGGGAATGATGTTCGGCTATGCAAATAACGAGACAGAATCCTGTATGCCGCTTGCACTCTCGCTCTCGAGAAAGCTTGTAATGGCACTCACAGAGTACCGTAAGAGCGGGAAAGGAAGTTTTCTCCGCCCCGACGGAAAGAGCCAGGTCACCATTCTTTATGAAGACGGTAAACCTAAATCTATCGATGCTGTTGTCCTTTCCTCCCAGCACAGTGAAGATATTACAATTGAGGATTTGAGAGAGGATTTGATGAAGAACGTAATCAAACCGACTCTTGACGGCGCTCTTCTTACCGATGAAACACGCTACTATATCAACCCGACGGGACGCTTTGTTCTCGGAGGCCCCGCAGCTGATACAGGTCTTACCGGACGCAAGATCATCGCAGACACATACGGCGGCTATGCACACCACGGCGGCGGAGCATTCAGCGGTAAGGACGGCACCAAAGTCGACAGATCGGCATCCTACAAAGCCCGTCAGATAGCACTCACACTTGTCAAATCGAAACTGTTCAGTGAGGCTGAAGTGCAGCTTTCCTACGCAATCGGTGTGAAAGAGCCTCTTTCAATCCACGTTGTAACAAAGGGTCGTGAAATAGACGAGGAGAAGCTCGTATCATTCATACGCTCCAACTTCGATCTCACACCCAGAGGAATCATCGACTCTCTCTCCTTGAGAGAACCCGTCTTCAAGAGAACAGCCCGCTACGGCCACTTCGGCTTTCCCGAGTTCAGCTGGGAACAGACAGACGAAAGCATAATAGAGAAGCTTCGCTCTCTTTAAACGGAACATAAGCCCTCGTTAATGCGGGGGCGCTTTTAACAACTCTTACCGACAAGAATATTCTTACGTTCCTTTTTACTTCACTACAACTTCACTACGATAGTGAAGTAATTGAAGCTCACTGATCCTCATAACCACGCTCCAAGATTATCTCCGGATTTGTCTTGTATAAGCAGGGTTTTCTTTCCCCTATTACATTGAGGTACCCCTTTTCAACAAGAGGCTCAAGAATGTTCTTCCTGAAATAGCTTGACGGCTTCATCCCGATATATTCAGCAATTTCCGCGGCATCCTTTGCCCCGTAACTGCATAAAGTAAGAATCGAGATATCATATTTGGATTTAGTATCAATCGGAACGAATTCTATTTCAGGGAGCATTGAGAGAGCTTCAATACCGCTCTCATATGTCAAATCAGGAAGGACAAGTTTGAAATGATCCGTAGTTGCCGCAATAAAAGGCTTATGCTTCACGTCTACATTTCCATACGCTTCACATATCTTTTCAAAACCAGTCCCCTCGGCTTCCATCAACCTCACCTTCACAAGGATTCCCGAAATGACACTGTTACGCCTTTTCGAGATGAACTCACTCAAATTGTATGTCTTTATGACCTTCCCCACCTGATAGAGATTTCCCGGACTCGAGATCTCAAGTCTGTCACGGAACATATCAACCTGAATCTGAGAGCCGTCAATGAAATAATCCCTGTGGGCAACGGCATTGATGATTCCTTCCGCCAGAGCACGCTCGGGATAAGCATCTATGCCTTCATTACCGACATTTTTCTTGATTATCGAATGATTCATCCTCAGGCGGATAAAGTCGAGCATGTAAGTTATTGAGTCAAGAATATTTCCTTTGAATTCAGATACGGACAAAATCCTGTCGCTCCCCCTTGTAAAACCCTGGAAGAGAGAGCATTTTACAAGAGTCTTGTCACCGCAGTAACTATCTCTGAAGAGCACCGCCCCGTTCCTCAGCTTTCTCTCGTCGTTGAAGAAATTGCAGGACTGGAGCACTTTATCGGTGAGGACCTTTCCGTCATTATTTTCACTGTAGAGTTTGAAGAGCTTTCCAAAGTCGGAGCGGTTGTAATCAATATCGGAGGGGAGCATATCATACTGCGCCTGTTTGTTTTTTGTCGCCATATCGATTATCTCTTCAACCGTGGCACCGTTCGTAAACCCTTCCCTTCTCATATAAATGCCGATTACTCCTTTGTATTTCAATGACACAGGTTTCAATACAGACTCAAAGACTTCAACCTTGATGACGAATAATTCCCGGCCGTTGTTCTCATACGGAAGGAACGAGATCTTCATATCGGGGACAGGAACAATATGCTGGTTAACCTCGTTGTTGAAGTAGTTCCGTTCATTGTCGGCACCCTTACGGTCAAAGCCTATCAGCTTATCTGTCTTATCCTCAACACCTATATACAGAATTCCACCCCCGGCATTGGCAAAACCGGCAACTGTTTTCAGCCACCCCAGACTGTCATCCCTGTCCAGACGTGCCTTTGTCTCAATGTTTAAAGAATCAATAAGATTGATTCTCTCGATCTCATCCAATATCATTCTTCACCTCTTTTTATTCCTGAGACAATTTTACTTCACTACTACTTCACTGTCAACTTCACTACAACTTCACTACGATAGTGAAGTAAATGAAGTGCCATATGTGAGCATATGAAAGTCATATCTTTTTCGACCAATCTAAAGTTTCACTTTACTTTCGTCGCAGCTTGACAGACTCTCATCTTTTTCGTGAAAAAAAGAAAAATATTTTCAACTAGGTCACCAGATGTCCTAGTTGACTCCTTATAATGGTGTCATCATAAGGAGACAAAAGATGACTTATTCAGAAACAAGAGAAATGTACACATTCTTCTACTCGAGAAGAGAATCGGAAAAGAAGGAAAGATTTGACAAACTCCTATCTTTCTTTAAACTCCTTTTTTCGTGGTTCATTCCCTGGACTGTGACTGCATTGAGCGTAGCTGTGCTCTTAGATGCAACCAGCGTCCTCGGCTTACTCTTTTCCATTGTTATACTCTTTCTTTCCTTTCTCTATTCCCGCCTCTCCAATAAGAAGGACAGGTCATACGCTCTTTTCTGTGTCATCTTTTCCTACCTTATCTCCTTGTCGGCAGCTTTGACCGCTCTGAGCTGACGGTGTTGTTTTACTCCTTATGTGCCGGGAATCTTTCCTCCCGGCACTTTTACATTTTCTTAAAGAGAAAAAACTTAAACATATTATGTTATTATTGCCTCTTTTACTTTTCTCTTTTTAGGTATATGCTCGAATCATGAATAACTTAATTGAACGATATAAAGCTTTCCTCGATATGGGAAAGACTGAAAGGGAGTGTGTCGAAGAAGCTGTTCGACTCGCAGAAGAGAAAGGCTATAAGAATATAGCAGCTGTCTCCGCCCTCAAGAGCGGCGACAAGGTATATGTAAATAACTACGGCAAAGCTGTTGCCTTCTACCACATCGGTAAGGGCGATATTGCATCGGGCATGAATATCCTGGGCGCACATATCGACTCACCCCGCCTCGATATCAAGATGAACCCGCTCTACGAGAGTGACGGAATCGTCTATCTCGACACCCACTATTACGGCGGCATAAAGAAGTACCAGTGGCTGACACTTCCACTCTCCATACACGGTGTTGTATGTAAAACAGACGGAAGCACAGTCAAGGTGAAACTCGGAGAGGACGATGATGACTTCACATTCTGCATTTCCGATATCCTTCCCCACATGGCACAGGAGCAGATGAAGAAGACTGCATCCGAATTCGTCCAGGGAGAGGACCTCGATGTAATCATCGGACTGGGTGAAAAAGAGAAAGAAGAGAAGGACGAAGACGAGAAGAAAAAGAAGGACAAGGCAAAGGAAAGGATCCTCTCCATATTAAAAGAGAAATACAACATCGAAGAGAAGGATTTCCTCTCGGCTGAACTTGAAGTTGTTCCGGCAGGAAAGGCAAAGTATCTCGGACTCGATAAGTCAATGGTTCTCGCTTACGGACAGGACGACAGAATATGCTCATTCACATCTCTTGATGCTCTTCTCGAAGGTGAGACGGAGGAGAGGACTAGCGTATGTCTTCTTGTCGACAAGGAGGAGATCGGTTCCACCGGAGCAACGGGAATGGATTCTATGTTCTTCGAAAATGCGACAGCAGAGGTCCTCGACAGAATGGGAGTCTACTCTTCTCTCACTCTCAAGCGTGCACTCAGAAACTCGATGATGCTTTCAAGCGATGTCAACTCTGCGTACGATCCTCTCAACTCGTCTCTTTATGACAAGAAGAATTCCTCTTTCCTTGGAGGAGGAGTTGTCTTCAACAAGTACACGGGTTCACGTGGAAAGAGCGGCGCAAGCGATGCCAACCCCGAGTTCATTTCTAAGCTGAGAGCAGCTCTCGAGAAAGACGGCATAGACTACCAGATGGCAGAGATGTCAAAGGTCGATGTAGGAGGCGGCGGAACAATAGCAAAGTTCTCGGCTTATTACGGAATGCTCGTAATCGATGCTGGAGTTGCCATCCTCTCCATGCATGCGCCGTGGGAGATTTCCTCCGTCAAGGACATAAAGGATGCAAATGCAGCATATAAGGCATTCTTGAAAATCAAATAAGTAAAGATAAGTATGAATGCTCAGCCGTACGGCGGGCATTCATATCTTAAGGAAAGAGCATTCCTCTTTGAAGCGGTATCTTCCTTTTCCCATACCGTCTACTTTAACAAGCAGGCCCAGCTCATTATTGAGCTTCTTCAGGTAATCGGTTGCAGTCGTCTCCGAGCATCCCACTATTCTCTTTATATCGGCATTTCCGAATACCGTACTCTGAAAATTATAATAAATATTGAGCAGATTTGATTTGACCTTCTCCGAATAAGCAGATTCCATTATTTTTGTCTTGCTGCTCTCTCTTTCAGAGTCAACTCCAACTCTTTTCCCTGGCTCTGAATCTGTCTTTGCATATAGATATTCTTCATTGACCGGGATGACGACAGAAGTGACATTATCGGAAGGAGAGAATGTCTTATAATATAACTTGGGGGATTCATTTTCCTCCATAGCTCTCTTGGCCTCACCAATCCCCGTCCCGAAAGACTCGATTATTCCCAATGCCTTGAACATATCCCTGAGTTCGGGATTCTCTGTATCCCTCTCGTTGAATATCCTCCGCTCGTTTAAATCCGTTATTGACAGGGGCGGAAGCGGCTTATTGTAATTCACGATGTTTATCTGCTTTTCAGATATGTATATCTGGATAGGCTTCCCGTTCTCGTAATTGTTATGAACTATTGCATTGGCAACAAGCTCTTCAACCGCAACAAAGGGATAATTCTCCACTCTCCTGTTCTCTGCTTTTCCATCCTCTCTTATAACTATTTCATTGAGAAAATTATCATTTATGTAATTCACTATGTTCTGATACTGCTTCCATACAGGGCCGGTGAACTTCTTCGACTCCATCTTCCGTTTAGTTCCGAACATATCGACTATGAGCTCCGAGTAGGCATAAGGGATAAACTTCTCGGGAGTGGAAGTAAACATCAATACTGCATAATTCTTCAACTTATAATTAGATGGGTCATTCTTATCAACAAGATTCAAAGATCTGGCAATCTCCATCTTATTGAGTTCTCCAGTTATTTTTCTGTCACTTGTCTTCTTGAGATACTCAGAAAGGCAATCAGCGTCCAAATCATTGATTGTCGCGTCCGGATTGGTCATGGAGCAATAATGAAAGTTGGAAAACTTTCTCAAGAGGTCGTATTCTTCGTCTACTCTGGCAAGCCTGCTCTCCGCCTCGATCCTGATATAACGACCGGGCTTGAGATTGATGGACTTGTCTTTCTCTGCTTTCTCGCTGACCATGAATGGGCCGCCCGTCTGTCTCGGCACAACTATAAGAAGATACTTCCTCCCTTCAATTTCATTTGCAATGACTTCAAAAGAGATGTTCGGGTATAGATACGATCTAAGAGAATTTATCCTGTTTTTTTCCTTTTCAAGAGCTCCTTCATCAATCCCTGTTATAGGAACAACAGGGACAGCCTTATTGAGATCGTCGTTCTTCTCTTCGACGCCGAGGAAGATATATTGAAGCTCGTTGTCATAATAGTTATTCCCATATGCACATATGGTTTTCAATATCTGGGCCGATTGCCTTGAAGACTTCTTATATTCAATGTAGCTGCACTCCGCACTCCCCTTCTCCAATATAGTGTTCGCCATCTTCTTTATCGCATTGTATTCCATCGACTTTGACTCCCCTTCAGAATGAAACCACAGTTATAATACACCAAACCCAAGTTTTTGGCAACCAAACCCAAGTTTTTAGTAGCCAAACCCAAGTTTTCAATGACTAATCCCAAGTTTTGAGGCACCAAACCCAGGTTTTCGGTTTCAAACACAGGTTTCAGATCAATAAAACTTGCCGGAAGGGAGCAACTCCTCTCCGACAGAGCTACATAATATGTTTATCTCCTTATGTATTAAGGAATCAGCTGTAGAATAAGATATCTGAATAGGTCGGGAACGGCCAATATTCTCTCGATACGAGAAGTTCCAGTTCATCTGCAGTCTTTCTTATCTCACGCATACGTGGAATAACATCGGTGTAGTAATAATGAGACTGGAGAGAACCCGTGAGGGAGTGAGCTTCGTTGATTGTCATATCGAGAATAGTGCACTCTCTGTAGAGCTTTCCCGCGAGAGTGTTGACACCTCTCAATATCTCCTCCACGCTCGATGTATCTGCATCCGCTGCGACAACTTTTATCTCCTTGATGGACTTGGCAAGGGATGAAGCATACTTGACTGCTGCGGGGTATATATCCTTTATTGCGATATCGCGCATGGTGACGGCCTCGATATTCACAGTCTTCGAATATTCCTCATGGTGTATTTCGCTTCTGCTGTTGAGCTCTTTTGCATTATATATGCCGAACTCTTCAAATAGCGCGATGTTCTTTTCTGCAGTGTATTGGTCAAAAGCATCGGGAGAACTCTCGAGATTCATGAGCTCTCTTCTCTCCGCTTCCTTTATCCACTCCTCGGAGTATGAGTTACCGTTGAAGATAATTCTCTTATGTTCCCTGTAGACTCTCTGAACAAGCTTTGTCGAGTCCGAGCTTAAATCAGAGCTGTCCTTAAGCTCTTCGTAGAATGATTTAAGAGATGACGCAACAGATGTGTTGAGAACAACAAGAGGCCCCGAGACACTGAATGAAGATCCCGGCATTCTGAATTCGAACTTATTTCCCGTAAATGCCATCGGGCTTGTTCTGTTACGGTCACTTGAATCCTTCGGGATCTCCGGTAGTACGTGAACACCCAGCTTCATCTTCATCTTCTTCTTTCCTTCAAAGCTTGTGCCGTTTTCAACAGCTTCGAGGATGGACTCAAGCTCGTCTCCTATAAACATCGAGACAATTCTCGGAGGTGCCTCGGAGCCGCCGAGTCTCTCGTCATTTCCCGCCGACGATATCGAGACATTCAGAAGATCCTGGTACTCGTCCACAGCCTTTATGACTGCGACAAGGAATAAGAGGAAGACTGCATTGTCGGACGGGCTCTCACCGGGCTCAAGGAGATTTACTCCCGTATTGGTGGAGAGCGACCAGTTAATATGCTTACCCGATCCGTTGAGGCCGGCAAAGGGTTTTTCATGAAGGAGGCATGCAAAATGATGTTTCTCTGCAATCTTCTTCATCAACTCCATCGTAAGCTGGTTATGGTCGACAGCGACATTGGCGACAGTGAAGACAGGCGCAAGTTCATGCTGGCACGGAGCGACCTCGTTGTGACTTGTCTTAGCGTTTATGCCGAGCTTCCAGAGCTCTCTGTCGAGGTCCGCCATATAGTCGGCAACACGTGTTCTGATCGCACCGAAGTAATGGTCGTCCTTCTCCTGGCCCTTGGGGCTTCTTGCTCCGAAGAGCGTCCGTCCCGTAAGTATTAAATCTCTTCTTTTCTTGTAATCATCTTCATCGATGAGGAAATACTCCTGCTCCGGTCCGACAGTAGCATTAACTCTTTTTATATCTGTCTTGCCGAAGAGAGAGAGAACTTTGAGAGCATATTCATTAACAGCTTCCATACTCCTCAAAAGAGGGGTCTTCTTATCGAGAACCTCGCCCGAGTATGAGCAATAGGCAGTCGGTATACAGAGTGTATCGCCTTTGATGAATGCGTAGGATGTCGGGTCCCATGCCGTGTAGCCCCGTGCTTCGAATGTCGCCCTGAGTCCTCCCGAAGGGAAGGATGAAGCATCAGGCTCCCCTTTTATAAGCTCCTTACCCGAAAACTCGAGTATGACACCGCCTCCCTCCACAGGAGAAATGAAGGCATCATGTTTCTCCGCCGTCATCCCCGTCAAAGGCTGGAACCAATGAGTATAATGAGTCGCTCCCTTCTCGACAGCCCAGTTTTTCATGGCGTTGGCGACACTGTTGGCTATATTCAGATCCAGGTCCTTACCCTCGGCTATCGTCTTCTTCAGCGCCTTGTATATATCCTTGGGGAGACGCTCGAGCATGACAGCATCATTGAATACCATAGAACCGAAATAATCTCTTACACTTTCCATACTTCACTCCATAGGTAGTTCTAGCATAAAAGAGGCCCGTATCTCAATGATCATCGATCTCACTCCTCTTCTTATCAACCTTCTTTTTTTTGAAGAAAGATTATTGACAGAGAAGACAAAAAGAATAATCATTTCTGCCATAATTTGTTTGAGGAATACTATGAGTCTGACGATTAGATTATGGCAGGAAGAGAAGAGAAGGAAAGTTAGTCTTTCCCTTGTCTCTCTCACCATAAGAGGACTCTCGATAATACAATAAAAGGACACTCGAAGAGAGTGCCCTCTTTTTTTGGAGGAATTTATGGCTAAACACATCTTTGTGACGGGTGGAGTTGTTTCGGGACTGGGAAAAGGAATAACGGCTGCGTCTCTCGGAAGGCTTCTCAAGAGCAGAGGCTACAAGGTTGCATCGCAGAAACTTGATCCTTATATGAACGTAGACCCGGGAACCATGTCACCGCTGCAGCATGGAGAGGTGTTTGTCACGGAGGACGGTGCGGAGACGGATCTCGACCTCGGACACTACGAGAGATTCATCGACGAGGACCTCTCTAAATTCTCAAACCTTACAAGCGGCAAGGTATATTGGAATGTCCTCAACAAGGAACGTAACGGAGAGTATCTCGGACATACCGTCCAGATCATCCCTCATGTAACCAACGAGATTAAATCATTCATCTACAACTGCGGAAAGACAAGTAATGCCGATGTCGTCATAACAGAGATCGGAGGAACAACGGGCGACATCGAGTCACAGCCGTTTCTCGAGGCGATAAGACAGATCGGCCACGAAGTGGGACCCGAGAACTGTCTCTTCATACATGTCGTACTTGTCCCCTATCTCTATGCATCGGGAGAGCATAAGTCAAAGCCTGCACAGCACTCCGTCAAGGAGCTTATGAGCTCGGGTATCTTTCCCGATATCATAGTACTCAGAAGCGATGAGCCGATAGAGGAGTCGATAAAGGAGAAGGTCGCAATGTTCTGCAATGTCAGAAGAGACTGCGTCATTGAAAACAAGACCGTTCCCGTACTCTATGAGGCACCGCTCATGCTCCACAGGGAGGGCCTCGACACTGTAGCATGCCGCATTCTTCATCTCGAGGAGAGAAAAGCCGATTTGAGACAGTGGGAGGATATGGTGGAGAAAATCCACCATGTCGACAGGGAAGTCAAAATCGCACTTGTCGGAAAGTATATAGAGCTTCATGATGCATACCTCTCGGTAATGGAGGCTCTTAAGCATGCTTCCTGGAGCGAAGGCGCTTCAGTCTCGATCAAATGGATCGACAGTGAGACAGTTACAGATGAAAACGCGGAAGAAAAACTCGGAGACGTAGACGGCGTTCTCATTCCCGGAGGATTCGGAATCAGGGGAGTCGAGGGCAAGATATCGGCATGTAAATACGCAAGAGAGAACAATATTCCGTTCCTCGGAATATGTCTCGGAATGCAGGTTGCAGTCATTGAATACGCACGTAACGTGCTCGGCCTTGAAGGTGCATCATCATCGGAGTTCGTGAAGGACGGACCGCACAGCGTCATAGATCTCATGCCTGACCAGAAGGGAGTGAGAAAGGGAGGCACGATGAGACTCGGAGCATACCCCTGTGCAATCAAGAAGGGAAGCCTCCTCGAGAGCCTATACAATGCCCCGCTCATTGAAGAGAGACACCGCCATAGATATGAGTTCAACAATGATTACAGAGCCATTTTCGACAAGAGCGGTATGCAGATAACCGGAACAAGCCCCGACAACAGACTTGTCGAAGCCGTCGAGATAAAGGATCATCCTTATTTCGTCGCTGTTCAGTTCCACCCCGAATTCAAGAGCAGACCCCAGCGTCCGGAGCCCGTTTTCCTGGGTCTCATCAAAGCTGCATTGAGAAAAAGAGGCTAACTTTTGTCCGTTGCAAGGAGAAGTCCCAGAGACTCTTTGACATAAGGAAAGATAAACCAGCGCCTCAAGCTATTTGCCGAGTAGTAGCAGTACCAGCTGTTCTCGCTCTCCTTGTAGCGTACATCGGCAGATGTGATGTAGCGTCCGGCCCAGCCTTCGAGAGGGGTGCTTTGAATGACCTTCTTGAATGTGAATGCTGTACCATCCTTACTTGTAAGAAGAAGGATGTTTGACGTGCTCTTTCTCTTCTCTCTGTCATACGAGAAGGCGCATTCAACTGCAGCAACGCCGTCAGAGCATTGGACGATGTGGACGGATCCCGTTGCAAGATTTCTGTAGGGATCATCTCCATCTATGTCGAGTACAGGCTCAGGGTTTACACGGTAGCCGTGGGTGAGAAAATCGGACTGGGCGTACATAAGTCTTGCTGTCGCCTTCTGCTTTGTATCATAAATTCTTGTCTCCCCTGCTCCGAAGTAGAGTCTGTAGTCTCCGTCAATTTCGACTATCTGGGGCCTCGAGACCCTCACCGGCCCGTCTTTATACTGCGCTCTTGCTATCTTTGTGGAATCAAGAACAAGTTTTGGCTCCGACCAGAGAAGAAGATCGGTGGAGCTTATCACCATGATGCGGGATGCCGAATTGTAGTTGTCGTTCTTCTTCGAGAAGGATGTTCTGTCGTGAATTTCGTAGAAAAGATAGTATGTATTACCTTCCTTGAAGATGAACGGAGAGTGGGCGCGGTAGAGTATGAGGTGCTCCTTCTTCCACTCCAGTCCCGAGGTGCTTGTGAGGTGAAAGAGCCCGAGCACGGTATGGGCGAACATATGCCACAGTCCGTCCGGTGATTCCTCGGGAAGAATATATGAAGGGTCATATATATTGATGAATCCCTTTGTCGGGATCGGCTCATCGTTATAGGAATACCAATAAGCAGACTCTATCTTCTCCAATTCCTGGTAGTGCATTACTCTCTCTCCTTACCTTTTCCGAAATCCCACTTTCCGCTTGCCCATACGATGATCTTCTTGTAAACAAGAAAAGAAAGTATGAATGAAAGAATAATGACGATGGCTGCAAGGATGGTGTAAAGAGAGTCGGAAATCTCAACTCTGGAAGCCGTAAAGGTCAATATTGACGAGAAGATAAGAAAGAAGGCCAGAATCAGGAGGAGATTGAGCAGTGTCGCGACGATCATGAAAACAAATGTATTTACTTTCTTTTTTTCCTTCATTTTTTATTCTCCTTTCCTCTTACTTCCTGGATTATTATCGAAATTATAAGTAGGAATACGCCGCATACAACAGCGCTGTCAGCCACATTCCACGTCGGAAAACGCTCGAGTCCGAAGAGCGAGTAGAATTTCACGCTTATGAAGTCGACGACGCGGAGAGAGCGGAATATGCGGTCGATGAGGTTCCCCACTCCTCCTCCGAATATGGAGGAAAGACACCACCTCTGGAAAGTGGTGAACTCCTTCTCTCCCCTATTCGATGCAATGAGGTAGGCAACAAAAGCCATGACAACTACAGGGAGAGCCACAAAGAAAACATACTTTAGTTGAACGGGAACATTCTCCCCCAGGGAGAAGGCAACAGCGTCATTACGCACATGTACTATCCAGAGAAAGTCGGAGAAAAACGAGTATCCGATAGTTCCCTCCGGAATGTTCTTTACAACCCAGAACTTCGATAGCTGATCAACTCCTATAATAAACAATGAGAGAGCAAACGGAAGGTATCTTCCTTTTTTATTCATAGGCCGGTCTCCGCATCGATGAAGATTGTCTCGATATTAAACTTCTTCCTTGTCAGTCTCTCGAGGGCCCTGACGCCGTATGTTTCGCTTCTGTAGTGTCCCATTGCGATTATGGAGAGGTTGTTCTCCATGGCCTCGTGATAGACTTCGTGGTGTATCTCACCCGTTATAAAGAGATCAACTCCTTCTTTTACAGCGTCCGCGACATCACTCGAGCCGCTTCCGGAGACGATAGCCACAGTCTCGATCTTCTCCTTTCTGCATCCTTTTATAATAGTCGCATCTGGAGCTTTGAGAAGAAGCGCCACCTCCTCAACTGTCATGGGGAAAGGAAGAGAACCCTTGACTCCTATCTTCTTTCCGTCCCACTCGCCGAAGCCGTCGAACTCCTTCATTCCGAGAGAGAGGGCTATCTGGGCATTGTTGCCGTATGGAATATTACCGTCAAGCGGAATATGGGCGGCAAAGAGCATGAGGTTCGAGTCCAGGGCCGACTTAAGTCGTCTGTAGTGTGAGCCCGTTACGGCAATGGGTTTACCCCAGAAGAGACCGTGGTGGACAACAAGGATATCGCAATTATTTGATGCTGCTTTATCGATCGTAACTCCGGCTGCATCGACTGCGAAAGCAACTTTCTTAAGCTCTTTTTCGGGAGCGTCGATCTGCACTCCGTTGAGCGAGATGTCACGATAGGACGACAGTGATAATAAATCCTCAAGCCACGCTGTATATTCATGAGTTGTCATATCTGGAATTATATTGATTAAAGGTGGTGTCGTCCACATAAAGAAGAGCCTCTTCATTTGACTATATCCCACGACTTATATACATTAATCGCGTGTTAGAAGAAATAAGAAAACAGGATATAGAATTGAATTTCAATGATTACGAGTTCTCATCTGTCAAAGAGGGAGACATGATCATCGGTCAGGACAAGGCTATGGGGCTTTTAAGGCTCGGTCTCTCGATATCGCGTCCGGGATACAACATCTTCCTCTCGGGAGACGAGGGCTCGGGTAAACTCACGGCCATCAGACAGGAGATAAGTCTCATCGAAAACGACCTCTCTCTTCTGAAAGACTGTGCCTACCTTTATAATATAAGTCATCCCTCGCGCCCTGTTGCCGTCCTCTTTGAAAGAGGAAAGGCAAAAGAGTTCCAGAGTGACCTCGACAGGGCGAGAGACGGAATAATTACAATGGACGAGCTCATAAGAAAATGGGGGGAGAACAAGAAACTCGAAAAATTCCTTCTCTCTCTTCCCTCTTTTGAGAAAGCGCCGTCGGCCTGGAGGATAAACATCGTCCTCGACCGCTCAAGATATACCAGGCGTCCTCTAGTAATCGAAACCCACCCCTCACGGTCCTCTCTCTTCGGTTTTACAGAGAAGGACGAAGGAGATGCACACCTCTCAATCCGCCTCGGAAGCTATCAGGAGGCAAGCGGAGGATTTCTGGTGCTCTCGGCAAGCGAAATCATAGACAACGACGAACTGTGGCTTACCCTCAAACGTTATCTCGATATGACAATGAGGGCACTCTCGAGTACTGCCGTGCAGGGTGAGATGATGGGAAGTATAAGACCATCCCCGATAGCGATGCTGACGAAAGTCATTCTCACAGGACCCGAAGAGCTTTATGAAAAGCTTGTCGACAGTGACGAAACATTCTTCAGATATTTCAAGATATCGCCCGAGTTCGACTATTCTATGCCGTCGAACAGGACAAACATAAATGGAACAGTAAGCTACCTCAAGAAGGAGGGAAAGAGAATGCTCTCTCAGGACGACTCTGCCTACCGCGAGATTCTCCGCTACTCTTCTTTTGTCGCAGAGGACAGAACAAGGCTCTCCTCCCAGCTCTCCATTCTCGGAGACCTTCTCGACGAAGCCAACCTCGATGCAGTCACAAAGAATAATAAGACAATTACGGGAGAGAATGTACGCTCTGCATTGAAGAACCGTGAATACTACTCGTCCATTGCAGAGGAGCATATAAACAACGAGATCAAAGACGGAACAATGGTCATGTCGCTCAAGGGAAAGAAGGTCGGTGTCGTCAACGGTCTTGCCGTCATGGACAGGGCTCTCACCTCATTCGGAACTCCCTGTGTCATAAGTGCAACAGTCGCCCCGGGGACGGAGGGAATCGTCAATATCGAGCATGAAGCGGGACTCAGCGGAAACATCCACGACAAGGGTCTCTTGATTCTTGAAGGTTACCTCAGGCACATGTATGCCCAGGACTTTCCTCTTTCTCTCTATGCAGGAATATGCTTCGAACAGAGTTACGGAAGCGTGGACGGGGACTCTGCATCCTCTGCAGAGCTCTATGCCCTGCTGTCAGCCATAGGAAACTTCAGCGTAAGGCAGGACACAGCAGTAACGGGCTCCGTCAACCAAATGGGAGAGCTCCAGCCGGTGGGCGGAATAAACGAAAAGATACAAGGATTCTACAATGCCTGCTCGACATGCGGCCTCACGGGAACGCAGGGAGTAATCATTCCCTATCAGAACAAGACATCGCTTATTCTTCCGTATGAGATAGAAGAAGCAATTGAAAAGGGCTCCTTCCACATCTGGACGATATCGTCGATAGATGAGGGCCTCGAGCTCCTATCGGGTCTCAAGATGGGAGAGAAAGACAGAAAAGGAAGATACAGAGAGGACACCATCAATTACTACATTGAAGAGGAACTCAAGTCTCTCTGGAGAGCTTCCCAGAGCCTGAAGTAAAAGAGACTATCTCACCTTGATTCTGATATGACACATCAAAAAATGAATAATGCCGGGAGATAAAAGCCCCCGGCACTTCTTTTGTTACTACCCGCGTATCTTTCAAATCAAGCCGAGTATGATGATTGCGATGATTAT
>CAVHKW010000062.1:0-25322 GCA_963636745.1 uncultured Oscillospiraceae bacterium
ATGAAGTTCAAATGTCGAAAAATGCAGTCTTGAAAAATGAGTACGGTCAGGACGAAGTTACAATCTATGACATGCTCAATGAACTAAGAGGGTATGACAATCTTGATGTATATGTGACGGGAAGCAACTCGAAAATGCTCTCGAGCGATATCGCAACACAGTTCCGTGGAAGATCCACCCAGATTCATGTCTATCCTTTATCATTTAAAGAGCTCTATGGTTTCTACAAAGGTAATGAAAGCGATGTTCTCGGCATGTACATGCGCTTCGGGGGCATGCCGGGACTCGTAAGCAAAACCACGGACAGAGAGAAGATGGAGTATTTGATAAATCTCTTTGATGAAACTTACCTCAAAGGCTTGAAAGAACATGGAAGAATTCAAAGAGAGGACATACTTTCAAACATTCTGGATTATCTTGCATCTTCGATCAGTTCTCTTACAAACCCTACTAATATCGCAAATGCGATCGGCTCTTCAACAAAAGAGAAAGTAGACAACAATCTCATCAGCTCATACATAGACAAATTAAAAGATGCCTTCCTTATATCTGAAGCCAAGAGATATGACATCAAGGGAAAGGCCTATTTCAATTATCCAAATAAATATTATTACTCCGATATCGGACTGAGAAATGCCAGGCTGAATTACCGTCAATATGATCCGGGCCATATCATGGAGAACATCATCTACAACGAACTCATACGAAGAGGCTATAAAGTTGATGTCGGCGTCGTATATGACAGAAGAAACGGTAATAAAATTCAAAAGGAAATTGATTTTGTTGTGAACGATCTCGATAGAAGAGTTTATATACAGAGTGCATACGAAATAAGTGCTGAAGAAAAATCTGATGCAGAACTAACACCCCTCGCTCTCTCCGGCGACTTCTATAAGAAGATTGTCATCAGAAATGATATTCCCCATCATTATTATGACGATAGGGGCTTTCTCCATTTGAGCCTGCTGGATTTTCTCATGGAGAGAGTGGAACTCTTTTGATTTGATATCAATTTCTCAAGCAGCCAACAGGGATAACAAGAACCCCGTCGGGACGCTTATAGGCATAGCGGCCGACAGCAGTCAATACAGCAAGGAACGACGCTTCCTTCATCTTTGTCGTATCAATTCTATCCTTCAATTTCAGTAGATTTTTCGGAAACTTGTAACAGAATTTTTCGGAAACTTGTAACGACATTTTTCGGAAACTTTTAATTTTGTATAGCTTATGGTGCTAAGGAAGTCAATGGAACAACAAAAACGCCATCAGACCTTCGATAAGCGGCACTCGACATCCCGCAAAGTACGCATAGAATTTTCGGAGGCCTTCCGTCTTCTTCTTTCTCAATGCTTTTCTTAATCTTCACTAGATGATCGGCAGCCTCGTCAATCTGATTTGCTCCAAGCTTTATCTCAAAAGCGCACCATTCTCCGTCCGGAAGTGCTATCACTGAATCTATTTCCTTATTCAAATAATCCTGGTAATGATACAACCCGGCACCGAAAGACTCTGCGTAGATTCTCAAATCACGTTCACATAAAGCTTCAAAGAGAAAACCAAGTGTTTCCAGATCATTCAAGAGCATCTGAGGAGTAATATCGAGAAGGGCTGCGGCAAGCGAAGGGTCTACAAAGTGTCTTTTCTCTGCCTGTTTGACTCTGACGGATGACCTTATTCTGGAAGAGTACGGCCTCTGATTTTCAATTAAGAAAAGCCTCTCCAGCACATCAAGATAACTTGCTACAGTCTCTACTGTGATATCTTCATCATCAATATCCTTTATGTCATCCTTGAGGCGTTTGTTTGTCGCCGTGGTAGATTCGTTTCTTGCAAGAGAACGCATAAGAAGTCTCATTTTGCGGCTGTTTCTTTCAATTCCGTCAATACGGTTAATATCGCTTGAAAGAATTGCTTCTATGTACTGAACGGGAAGATCCTGCGCTCTTTCCAATGTTATATCCTGATTGTTCGGCCAGCCGCCCCGGATTATATAATCTATAAGGTCTTTAAGATTTACATCTCCAGTATATTTGTTCTCACATTCTCCGTTGCATAATTTTTCCAGAGAAACAATAGCGCTTGATTTCCCGGCCTCATACAAAGACATAGGACGCATCCTGATCTTTGCAATACGCCCCGCCCCGCTGTGGACGACTCCCTTCATTTTCGGTGTCGAGGAACCTGTGAGCAGAAATTTCCCTTTTTCTGTAGTTTTGTCGACTTCAAACCGCACGGCATCCCAGAGGCTTGGAACTTCCTGCCATTCATCTATAAGCCGCGGACTCTCCCCGTCGAGAACAAGAGTCGGATCAAGTTCGGCAAGTCTCTTGTTCTGAAAATTGCCCTTGGGATCTGCAATATAAATTTCGCTCTTGCTGTGAAATGAGCTTGTCCAAGTCTTTCCACACCATTTCGGGCCTTCGATACATACTCCTCCAAATGTTTCAAGATATGATTCGACCTTTGAATCCACTATCCTCGGCTTATACATTTCCCGTTCCATATTGTCTCCTTCCCGATTAGTCAAAGAATAACCCAATTCGAGAGATTCAGCAATTTCAATTCGAGAGATTCAATAATTTCAACACGAGAGATTTTGTATTTTCAGTTCGAGAATTTCAAAATCTAATTCTTCAAAGCAGTAAACGGAACGACGAATACGCCATCGGGACGCACATACGCCGCATTTGTAAGACCGCATATGACACAGAGAATTGCGGGCTTTCTACCTCCGTTTTTCTCGATATCGGAAGAAACTTTTAACAAAGACTTTGCCCCTTCGTCAATTTTCTTTGCCCCCAGTTTAATTTCAAATGCACACCAGGCGCCGTCTTCAAGCTCAACAACAGCATCTATTTCATTGTTTCTGTAATCCTGATAGTGAAACAGCTCGGCGCCGAAAGACCGCGCATAGATTCTTAAATCATGTTCGACCAGAGACTCAAAGAGAAAACCGAAAGTATTGAGATCACCCATGAGTTTGTTCTGTGTTATCCCGAGGAGAGCTGCAGTCATCGCAGGGTCTGCAAAATGTCTTTTCTCTGAAATCTTTACTCTGAGTGAAGAGCGCAAAGAGGGAGAATACGGCTTTTGATTATTAAAAACAAAAAGGCGGTCCAGAGCTTCCAGATACTTTATAAGTGTATTTCTGCTCATTCCGTCTTCATTATCCTGTGAAATATCTTTTAAAAGCGACAAATCAGATACTGTTGTTGCTTCATTCCTTGCAAGGGCTTTCAACAGAAGGTTCGTTTTATGCTTGTCATAAGAAATTCCTTCATCCAATCTATCCAGATCTTCGTCTATGATGGTTCTCATGTAGGACCGTGGCATCAAATGCGCCTTAGACGGCTCAACCAGAATGTTTTCCGGCCAACCGCCACGGACGATGTAATAAGCAAGATCTTCCAGTAGGACTTCTCCTGTCATCTTTGCTTCAAGATTTCCCGAGCAGAGCTCTTTCAAGCTTATGTCACCGGAAGAGTTTCCGGCTTCATATAGAGACATGGTATCCATCCTGAGACGCACAATCCTACCCGCGCCGCTATGCAAAATGCCTTTCCTTTTGGGTGTCGATGACCCGGTGAGAATAAACTGTCCTTTTTGATGACGACTGTCTATTTCAGCTCTGACGGCATCCCATATTTCCGGAACCTCCTGCCACTCATCAATCATTCTCGGCACGTCCCCTTTTAACACAAGGGATGGCTGTAGAGAAGCTAAGGTTCTGTTCGAGAAGTTGTTGTCAGCACTACCAACCAGAAACTCACTTTTTGAATGATAGGCGCTTGTCCAGGTCTTTCCAGACCATTTCGGGCCTTCAAGACAGATTCCTCCACTTACGGTGAGATATGTTTCAATAATCGAGTCTATAACTCTTGGCTTATAGTCAGCCTTATTTTTGATTACGCTCATAATACAATAATAAAGGAAATAATCCTTCAAGAAAAGCAAAATGAGCAATATTTCATAAAATTATTGAGCAACTTTTCATGAAATGATTGAGCAACTTTTAGAACATCAACTTCTGTTATTGTATCAAGATAACTATCAGGAAGCCTTCAGACGATATTCTCTCTCTTCGCCCAATATGTCCAGTCGCACTTGTTGCATCCGATAAGATATGTACCGTTGTCGTCGACAGCTTTGATGATATGGAATGTTTTACACCCGCATCCCGGCTTCAGACAGAAGAGAGAGGGGCGGTAATTGCTGCTTGCTCCGCGACAGTGGCCCTCGTTCTTGAGGTAGATCTTACGTCCTGTATAGAGTTCGTCGGACCCCGCATTGAAATTGAGGCCCGCGTCCAGTTTTCCGCCGCCGCAGCCGCCGCCGGTGACAGAGGCTATCTCATCGTCCGAGAGCTCACCCAATGGAGGATTGAGTTTTTCATAGTAGAGCTCGGCAGTCTCTTTTTCGAGGTGAATTGAATTCTCTTCGGCTATTCGCATCAAGTCTTCAACGCTCTCTGCTTTACCGGCTTTCTCAATAAGTGCAGCATCAATATTCATTTCTGGTTCTCCTTCGGTTATATATACGTAGAGACAAAGATAGTGTTAGTCGAGTCTCTGTCTCTCCACAAGAGATGCAAAATAGCCGTTCTTTGCTATAAGCTCATCGTACTTCCCGTCTTCGATTATCTTACCATTATCGAGAACAACTATTCTATCACACTGCTTAATCGTACTAAGACGGTGTGCTATTACGATACGGGTACATTTGAGAGAGTCGAGTGAATCCGATACGATCTTCTGTGTGATGTTGTCCAAAGCGGATGTTGCCTCGTCAAACATGAGAATCCTGGGCTTGGGGGCAACGGCACGTGCTATCATGAGGCGCTGTCTCTGCCCTCCCGATATTCCTCCCGAGCCTTCACTTATGATTGTATGCATACCCATCGGCATCGCCATTATGTCGTCCTTCATTCCAGCCATCTCGGCAGCCTTCCACGCGTCATCCATTCCGAGCTGGGGAGCTGTAATTACGATATTCGAGTAGATATCACCCTGGAAGAGCTTACCGTTCTGCATGACCGTCCCTATACGGCGTCTTAAACTCTGGAGGTCAAGTGACGAGAGATCCATTCCGTCATAGTAGACTGCGCCCTTCTGAGGGGTCTCGAAGCCCAGCATGATACGCATTAATGTCGATTTTCCGCACCCTGTCGCACCGACAATGGCAACATACTGTCCCGGCCTTATCTTGAGAGAGAGGTCATCTATGATTACGGGGCCGTTATCCGTATAGCGGAATGTGATGTTGTTGAGTTCAATACCGCCCGAGAGTCTTGTAACGGCCTTCTTGTTCTCGCTTCTCTCGGGTACTGTCTCCAACAGCGGGGAAACCATATCGAGGACAGGTTTTATCTGTGCAAATGTCGTAGCCATCCCAACAAGAGAGGAGAATGCCCCCATAACCGCGCCGTAGGCACTGTTGAATGCATAGTAATCGGCAAGAGGAACAGATGTCTTTATTGTGAAGTAGTAGATTACAATAGTCCCCAAGAGCGAAATCAGAGACGAGAAGACTCCGTTGAGCTTCAGAAAGAGAGGCGGATTGTATCTTAGTCGCGCGCTCTTCGTGTATGAGAAAGCCCACTTGGAGAAAGCTCTCTTCTCAGCCCCGCTGAGACGTATCTTCTGGACGCC
Source organism: uncultured Oscillospiraceae bacterium (assembly GCA_963636745.1). Lineage (GTDB taxonomy): Bacteria > Spirochaetota > Spirochaetia > Sphaerochaetales > Sphaerochaetaceae > Ornithospirochaeta. The sequence goes on from CAVHKW010000062.1 coordinate 5,649, forward strand.
GGAGATAAGAGAATACTCAAGTCCCGACTCCTTTGCACTAAGCTCCATCTGCTCTTTCGATATCTTAAGCTCGGCAAATGTCGTAATAACTGAAAAGAGCACCGTCACGAGAATTATTATGATTCCCGGTATGACAAGTCCCGGCCCGTACTGCACCATCTGTGTTATGTAGATAAGAGAAAAGAGTGATGTAAGTCCCGTCGAGAGAAGTGAGGACGCCAGCATCGTACAGAGAGAGTTTATTCCGCTCATACGTGATGAAAGCTCTCCAGACGAATACTCCTTGAAGAAAGACGCGGGGAGAGAGAGCACTCTCATCATGCTTGCAGCCTGAACCTGCACATTGAGCTTCGTCCCGAGTCGTGCCATAACAAGGCTCTTCACGACGCCGATGAGGAGCTGTGAAAAACTTATGGAGATCAAAAAGCCGAAGACGGCGAAAAGAAGCTTAAGGCTCCCGCCTTCAATTACAGGGCCGTAGATTATTCTCTGGATCTTCGGTGTAAGGAGGCCCAGGAGAGAGGCAGCGAGAGTTACAAGGCCGACAAAGACGAAGTCGGAAATACTCATACACCCGACTATGTATAAAAGGAGGTCCTTGATGCCGATTTTCTTGAGTGGAAGGGGTTTATAGAAAGCGACAGCCTCCTCGTCTATAAGAGACGCCGTCGTCTTAGTCACCCTCACCCACTTACCCGAGGTCTTATCATAGAACTTATATCCCGTGAGACCCGAAGGAATGAGAGCAACAGGTGTCCCGTCGTCCTTACGGACAGCGAGCATCGCACCCACCGCATCCTTATACCATTCTCCGTCAAGAATGACAGTACGCCTCATAATCCCCGAGGGTCTTATAAGATAGTCTATCTGCTCGTTAATATCCTTGGTGTTCTCTGGAAGCTCCACTCTTTTGGCATGGTAATACTTCAATACTTCATAGATGGCGTTCTCCGTTGTCTCTCTGTCCCCGGAGAGTGCACTAATAAGGCGCTTCCCCATGACAAGAGACGACATCTGGGCAAATGCGGAGGAGAAGCTCTCGTCGTCACTTTCTATTCTTTCTCTGATCTGTTCATCAAACCAACCCATAGCGCCCTTCCTTACTCATTCGATACAAGGGAGAAATATACTCCTCCCAAAGCATAAAGCTCGTCATGCGTTCCGCGTTCCACCACCTTTCCCTTATCGAGGACGATGATCTCGTCGGAGTCACGGATAGTGCTGAGACGGTGTGCAACGACAACAGTTGTTATGCCGCGGTTCTTTATGGAAGATACAACTTCATACTCAGTCTTTGCGTCGAGCGCACTTGTAGCTTCGTCCATTATTATGATGGTCGGGTCTTCAGCGAGGACCCGGGCTATTTCGAGTCTCTGTCTCTGTCCTCCCGAGAGGTCCTTTCCACCCTCCATGAGCTTATATTGATACCCGCCGTCCCTCTTCATTATGTCCTCGTGGATCTTTGCATCCCTTGCCGCAAGGATGATTTCAAAGTCCTCGATGGAGGTATCCCACATCCTTATATTGTTGGCAATCGTGTCCTCGAAGAGGATTATGTCCTGGTCGACAACGGAGAGAGAGCCTGTAAAGACGGAGCGGTTTATCTCGTCAATTCTTTTCCCGTCGAAAAGGATCTCGCCGCTCCACGGCTTATAGAGTCCGGAGATGAGTTTACTCAGCGTCGACTTACCGCAGCCCGATGGACCGACAAAGGCAACACGCTGCCCCGGAAGAAGCGTCAAAGAGAAATCCCTGATCAAAGGCTCGGAAAGCTTCGAGTAGCCGAATGTGACGTTTTTGAGCTCTATTTTCCCAGAAAGCTTATCATACTCCTCCTCGTCGGAAAGGGACGAATATGTATCGGGAACAGCCACCGGATATTCCATGACATCCTCGATTCTCTCCATGCTCGTACGCATTTCCTGAAGGCTCTGGGAAGCCGAGACGAACTGCATTGCAGGAGAGAGGAAAGAGCCCAGAAAGCCCGAGAATGCACTTATCATACCGACAGTCCATTTTCCATTCTGACACAGGTACACGCTTCCCATGAGGACGAGGGTATTTGTCAACATGGAAATCACGGAGGGGATTATCCCTACATATGCATTGAGTTTTGTGAACTTCGTCTGGGATGTGTTTACCGCAGCCTGGTATCCCGCCCACTTTTCAAAGAAGCCGTTCTCTGCCCCCGATGACTTGATCGACTCGATCATTTCGATGGCGGCGACAGTCGCACCCTGGAGTTTTCCGCTGTCACGCTGCGATACACGTGTCAGGTTTATCCTCTTCTTAGAGATGTATGAGCTCACCGCCATATTCAAGAATACAGAAACAATGCCGATTAATGAGAGCACTACGCTGTACCTGAGCATTACAAAGAGGTAGAAGAAGAGCATCACGGCTTCTATCGATAGAGGAGCGAAGGTCTGGATTATGCTTCCCGCTATCCCGGCATTCTGACTCCGCCTCCCCTGGATATCGCCGGCCATACGCTGCGAGAAGAATTCCATCGGAAGACGCAGCACATGCCACATATACCTGCTGTCTGCAACTATTGCTATCTTACCGTTGACACGGAGAGAGTATGTTGCCTGTATCATCTGGATAATTATCTGAAGAAGCGAAATGGCCGATATACCCCATATGAAGGGCATGAACCATTCGGGGTTCTTACCGCTGAGGAGATGGTCGGCAAAGACATTGGAGAATCCCGGGGTGATTATCCCGATGAGAGAGGAGATGATCGTCGTTATGACAACAAGCGCAAAGGCCGACCCCGCACCCTTGAGTTTCTTCTTCACGAACTCGACAACACTCTTGGGTTTTCCTTCCTTTACGAAATTCTCACCCGGCTCCATCATGAGGCAGATTCCGGTGAAAGACTTGTCAAACTGCTCCATTGTGACGGAGTATGTCCCCTTGGCAGGGTCATTTATGACAGCCTTATTGCCCTTGAAACCGCAAAGGACCACGAAATGGTTGAAATTCCAGTGAATGATACATGGAAACTTTCCTTCCCTTCTGAGGGCTTCCGGCTCATATCTGTACCCCTTGGCTGTAAGACCGTAACTACGCGCTGCCTTTAAAATGTTCTTTGCATTCGATCCATCACGCGAAACCCCGCAGTCGGCCCTTACCTGCTCGAGAGGAATCCACTTGCCGTAGTAGGCGAGAATCATCGTGAGGGACGCCGCCCCGCACTCGAGAGCCTCGAGCTGGATGACGACAGGAACCTTCCTCGCGGAGTTCTTGTACTTTTTCTCTTCCATTGCTCCCCCCTAGTGGATTACAAAGTAAATCGGGTTGATACTGTCGACAATGACGGATGCTGAATATACTCCGTCTTCAACGCCGTCTAGAGAGAGGAGCGCTACATATGCAAAGTCCCCCGTCTTCAATGAGGAGAGGAATAAGAAATACGAAGAGTAGTTCCCGTCTATTTCAACTGGGTTCTTCTCCACCTTTTCTATTATGCCGGCTCTGCCGTCCACATCGACCTTCATACCCTCCTTTACGGAAGAATAATCGGAAGCCGATAAATAACACAAAGCCTTCGAATTCTCGACAATTATCGTTGCGGGGACCTTCGTCTCTATCACGCCGAATACTCCCCATATGACAACACCGACAAGGAGAGCACAGACGGCAAGAAGAATAACCCACACTCCGGGATTCGTTACACGTATGTAGTCGTTAAGCTGTTCGGGCGAATTTACCCTGTCTATACTCGATTTTCGAAATAACTCCGTGTTCATTACCTGCCCTTCCTTATCGTAAGAATATTCTTGTTGTCCCTGTATACGTATGAGATGTCGTCCATGGTCTTCTTCACCATGAATATGCCGAGTCCCCCGATCTCCCTCTCGTCGGCAGAGAGCGTTGTGTCGGGATCTCTGCTCTTTGTCGGGTCGTACGGCTTTCCGTTATCGGTAAACTCGATCTTTATATCATCAGGCTCAAGAATACATGTCACAGTTGCACTCGTTGCACCGCTGTAAAGCACGATATTCGAAAATATCTCATCAATGGCTACATTGACCTGGGCTATGGTTTTGAAGGGAATGTCATTCCCGGAAAGTATATTCTCCACAAACTCCGTCACTTCTCCGACCTTATCGCCTGTCGGAATTACAGTAAGTTCCTTCTTCATTCTTCCCGCTCCTTTATCTCTAGTGTCAGCATCGTTATATCATCAAACTGGTCGGCATTCCCCACAAAGTTGTCTATGTCGCTGTGGAGGAATTCCAGAAGCTCCTCGGAAGAGACCTCTCCCGCCCTGTTGAGTGCATCTATCATCCTGTCCGTACCGTAAAGAATATTATCTTCGTCCGTCGCCTCGGGAACCCCGTCGGTATAAACAAAGAGCCTGTCGCCGGGATGGACCTCCAGCTCGTACTCTCTGTACTTCGTGTTCTCCATCCCCGCAAGAACAAAGCCGTGTCTGTCCTTGTAGAGCTCCCATTCTCCGCCTTTGTGTTTTATTGCAGGAAATTCATGTCCCGCGTTTGCACATCTCATCTTACCTGTCGAGACTTCGAGAATACCGATCCAGACTGTAACGAACATCTCCGCCTCATTGTTCTCGAAAAGCTGGTTGTTGACCTTCTCCAGAACTTCCTTTGCCCCGAGTCCGTTCTGGGCTGCAGACTTGAGAAGAGTCTTACTTATCATCATGAAGAGAGCTGCGGGAACTCCCTTACCCGAGACATCGGCTATCACAAAGGCAAGGTGATCGTCATCGATGATAAAGAAGTCGTAGAAGTCGCCGCCGACCTCCTTGGCAGGAGTCATCGTTGCATAGATATCGGCCTCGGGATGTGTCGGGAAAGCGGGGAATATACAGGGAAGCATACTCGCCTGGATGTCACGCGCGACATCAAGCTCGGCCCCTATCCTCTCCTTCTCGGCAGTAACCTTCGAGAGGTTTGTTATGTACTCCTCAAGTTCCTTGAGCATGAAGTTGAACGACGAGGAGAGTGACTCTATCTCGTCTCCCGTCTTTATATCGATCCGCCTATTTTCAAAAGAAGATGTACGTGTAATCTCCTCCGTAAACTCTGTAAGTTCTCCGATGGGTTTTGTAACCATACGCCTTACGAAAAAGATATATGCAATGATTATAAGGATGATTACTACAAACGATATAAGAATCATCTTCAAAAGGAATGAATTGAGGTAACTCCTCACCTCACTCATATCGAGAATATATTGTATCTCGGCAACAGCTCTTCCATTCTCATCGAGTATGATCGATATCCCGGTATAGTTGTAGCCGTAGCTGTTATCTGTAACAAGAGGCTTCTCCAGTCCCCTGTTCTCCTTATATGCATTCCATATCGTTATGTACTTCGCCATATCGTCGGGGTCATCGGGATTGGCTGCGTCGACATATAAAACGTCGCTTCCGTATTCCAGCTGGGACGAGGGATCATCTCCCATTTCGGGAACCATTGCATCTATGTAGAATGTGACGGAGTCCTCGTCGGGAACAACAAGAGAAAGGTATGTGACATTCCCTTCCTTCTTGAGTGTATTGAAGAGAGCATACATTTCTCTGTATTCGTCACTTTTGTCACCACCGGGAGAGATGACTTTCTTTACATCATCCACATTCAGCATTGCGGCGATTGTCTTGCTGTTCGTCATGACACGCTCGCTGAATAGCTCCTCGAGATAGCTCTTACTTGTAAGATAGCCGAAGACGGAGACGGCAAGCGTCAATACAAGGCCGACAAGGCATAGTGAAATTATGAATTTGGGTAGTAGTTTAATTCTCATATAAAATAACCCCCGATTAACTTTTTCATATAGAGAGAAGCAGAGCAGTGACAGCGCCCGCCGCAATACGGGCAGTAGAGCGCCTCATTATTATACCAGGCATCCTTGACCGACATGACAAACTTGAAGCCGCAGCTTTTGAGAGCCTTCCCGAGAGGGAGTGTCCCGCCCGGGTTCCAGCATACTATGTAGACGGTATCGATTTTCTTTTCGAGGAATGCCTCAATGGCTGCATTTATCATGAACTCCGCATATCGCTTTCCTCTGTATTCGTCCCTGACGGCAACAGACTGTATCCTCCCGACCCTGTCAAGAGAGGGAAGTTTCCCCTTCTTGACGGGAAGCGAAGACTCGATCCTGGATGTGGATGTAATCAGGAAGTAGATATATCCTGCAGTCTCCCCAGCCTCGTTTTTGAGAACATAAAGAAATTTATTCTTATCTCCTGTTACGGAGAGAAAATCAGCCTCATTGTAGAGTCCCTTTCCGACAGACGAATCGGCAAGAGCGAGGACAGAGGGAACATCTTCCTTTTTCATCTTCTCGAGTCTCATCTTCCCCTCCCTGCGGTGAGTATCTTCATCCCCATTCTGATGGTACCTTTTCCGTTCGTTATCTCACTTTCGAGCTCATTAATATTGCTCTTGAGCCACTTCTCCCATTCTCTGTATTCGGCCCTGTCTTCTTCCGAAAGAAGAATCTTCACATCTTCCTCGAGATATGAAAAGAAGACTGTGTATATCATATCACGCTTCTCTTTCTCATCCGCTGCGGCATCTATAGAATCACACTTGAGCGATATATCACCGTACCCCGCATCGAGAAGGGTCTTCTCTATATTCTTTCCGAAGGACCTGTTGCCCGAATACTTATCCTTATCGAGTATATTGAAGAATTGAGATAAAAGCGGTGTCCTCTCCCCCGATAGCGTCACCCTCGAGTCATCGGCTTCCACGACGACAAGCTTACCGCTCCGCTTGAGATAATTTCGAAGTACCGCCAGAACCTTCCCCGGAGACGAGAGATGCATCAGGATGAACGACATGTATATGATATCGAATCCATCGATGTCCTTCTCCTTCATTATTCCCTCGAGAGAAGAGGAGAAATCGTCACTTTCGACATCCATTGAGTAAAAGGAGAACCTGTCGTCCTTCTTCTCTTTTTCGGCATCCAAAGCAAGGCACTCATCGTATTCAAGCCCTATGACCTTCTTTACTCTGCCATCAGAGAAAAGAGAGACTGTCTTCCTCCCGTCATTAGAGCCTATGTCGAGAACAGAGAGTTCTACGCCATTGTTGAATATCTCGCCCAGTATGGGCTTCTCATATTCCTCGAGGAGCTTATGCTGTACATCCAGCCTCCTCAACTCTTTCTTTTCCGCGAATATCTCCTGTTTCTTCATGGCACCCTCAAATGACAGTATAGAAATAATTGAATACCATCTTTCTCTGGTAATCACAGTACTTCGTCTTTTTTTTGATGAACTCGAGAACACCCGAGTCTATCTCGTCGCCCGTTGATTCGAACGGATTGTATTGGCTGACGTTGTCCCTTATGCGGAGGACGAGATCATCACCCTTCTCCATAAGAAGTATTGATATGTAATATTCCTTCCGGTTCACTTTATCACCCAGCGCGAACTTCATTATGTTGAGAAGTATCTCCTCACTGATGAAGTTGATCATGAATGACTTCTTCATGTCGATGTTCCACTCTTCGGTTATCTTTTCGATATCACCTGCTATATCCTCCATGCTCTCCTTCTCTATCGGATATGTCTTTTCATAGCTCTGTTTCAACACTTCCATCTCCTTTTTGAGAAATGAAGAAGAGGGCTTCACGAGGGAAAGAAGAATAACAATCAAAAGAGAAAGAATTTCCGTAATCAAATAGGCCCAGGCGAGACCCGGAATGTTGAATTTTGGAATAAGAAGAAGGCCGCAGATTATAAGAGATAGGAAGTTTCTAATCAGCGATATCAGAGACGAGAGTCTTGATCTTCCGATCGAGAGCCAGAATGCCGTGAATGTTGTATTAACACCTGCCGCAATGACACTTAAAAGAAAGATTCTCAAAGTCGAAGATGCCCTCTCTATATTCCCGTCTCCTCTTATACCGAAGACGGAGACAAGAGAAGGAGCGAAGACAAACATAAGAGACACAAGGATCGAAGATATTACGAGAATATATAAAAGCGACCGCTTCAATACGGAGAGAACACCATCCACATCGCCCTCCCCCCTGAGGAAAGATATGACAGTCTGTATAGCGGATGAGTTGCCGTCAAAGAGCGCACACGGGATTGTATTTAGAGTGTAGATTATTCCATATACGGCGACAAAGAATGTGCCGTCTTCCCCTTTTGACGACAAAAGCAGAGTGTTGAAGAGCAGCATGACGACAGCGGAGAAGATGTTTGCCGAGCCTATTCCGAATCCTTTGGAAACAAAAGAACGTACCATGGAAAAAGACGGAAGTTTCAAGGAGAGTGTCAGGAGACTGTTTTTTCTGAGAAAATGTGTAAGCAGCAGCGCCGCTCCTACGCCCTCTGCGATACACAGCGAAAGAGACGCGCCCTTTATTCCCATCTTCATATAACCCATGAAGAGAATATCGAGTGCGATGTTGAGAACAATTACAACGGCTGAAGAGGCTGCAGCGAGAGGGGGATTACTGTCACTCCGGACCGACGAAGAGAGGATGTGGTACATGATGAAGAGAGGTGCCGACCACATCACGACTCCGAGGTACTCACCCGCAAGTGGATAAAGAGCATCGGTTACACCGAGAAAAGAAAAGTATGCCTTCTTAAATAAAAGAGGAAGCATCGAGACAAGGGAGAGGATAAGGCCGAGTGTAAGCTCTGCGTGGAAGACCCCATCGGCCTCCTCAACCTTCGACTGGCCAAGCAGTCTTGATACATCCACATTGGCCCCCACCGAAATCGTCACCCCGATGAGAGCATAAAAAAGATAGACAGGTGTTGCTATATTCGAGACGGCAAGCCCATCACTTCCGACAAGGTTTCCCACAAGGGTGGCATCGGTGAGTGTACATACCGTCAACGCCAGGGAAGAGAGTATGGACCAAAAAAAGAAATATCTATATGCGCTGTATTGAAAGCGTTTATCCACATCTCCCCCGGAGTTTAATTTATTCTATTGTCAGAATATCGACGAAACCCGTCACTTCGAATATCTCGCGGATGGTCTCGTTGACGTTTTTCACAATCATTTCACCCTGCTTGTTCATAACCTTCTGAGCAGAGAGAAGAACCCTCAATCCTGCCGATGACAGATACTCGAGTTCAGCCATATCGAAAACAAGTTTCCCGACTCCGCTTATCGAGCTTTTGAGCTCTGCTTCAAGCATCGGCGCCGTAGTTGTGTCGAGACGTCCGATAATGCTGATTGTCAATTCCTTTCCATTCTCTACTTTCTTAATTTCCATTACATTCTCCCGTAAATGAATCTATGGTAAAAAGTATAACACATTTCAAACATTGCAAGCACCTCTTTTTCTTGTGTCTTCAATCTCGTCAGAGTAGAAATCAAAACCGCCGCCGACACTTGAGAGCTCTTCGTCCCCGACTGCAATCTTCTCCTTTCTCTCTTCCATCATCGCCTTTCTGAGCTTCTTGATGGCACAGTGGCTTATCTGACGCACATTGGTATGAGAGAGACCGAGCCTGGCGGCAATCTCCTTATGACTCAAACCGTCGTAGTAATGGAGGATCACAACAGTCTGTTCCCTCAAGGGAAGAGTCTCAAGCGCCCTGTCGAGACTCTCAAGTGTCTCATCGGCATCAACGTCATCAAAAAAAGCAACCTCCCCGATCTGGGCAAAAGGGGCTCTGTTCCTCCGGTGGAAATCAACGAAAACACTTCTCATCACCTTGAAAACATAGCTCGAAACCCCCTTCTTATCGGGATCGATCTCGCCACATTTCGAGTAAAGCTTCAGGAAAACCTCACTTGTCAGGTCTTCTGCATCAGCTCTGTTGTTAAGGCGTGCAGCGAGGTAGCCGAACACCTTGTCGTAATATAAATTGTAGAGCCTCAATTGAGCATCATCTCTTATCTGCATCAGACTTTCCCCATCCTTCGCCGAGAATATCTCCCGCAGCCGAAACATCCAGAATGTCATCCGGAAGTTCTTTTGACGAGGTAATAGAAAAGAGTGCATTGACCGTCCTGATTCTCTTCTCCAGCCTGGTATTCGGATTGAACTTCTGATACTCAAACAAAGTGAATAAGTCTTTCATAGCTGTTTCCTTCCACCAGATAGATACGTTCAAAATAGAATTATGTTAGTATGTCCCCTTATCTTTTCTTGACTCTTTTAATTTTACGGGGCTGATTGTTAAAACTCAACAGTTGTTTTTTTTTATGCATTTTTTTTTCACTGTGTTGATGATATCCCCATTATTTATGCAATTTGTCGAAATATTCTCCTTACACTCCTTTCCATTAATTTTCATCCATACCATTAACGCACCTTATCGCACTCTTTTCAGTCGCAATTTCCCAATTGGCTTTCTTTCTTTCGAAATTGGTCACACCGTAACGACAGAGAAGATCGCATCGCACTTCAGAAAAAGCATCTTTTTACCAAAAATCTAAGTATAGAGGAAATGAACTTTTGAATTTCAAGCAATTTGAAGAACATCACCTGCCGGAGGATGCCATTAACAAGAGGTTGATCCGGACATTAAAAACCGAATCAGCCGGTTTCAGTCCATGAAGCGAAAAGCTCCATCCTTTCAAGAAGGATTGTGGTTTCAAACCCCTTGTTCCGTTAACTGATATCGGTAATTTAATGGTCGGGAGATCCGAGATACACCGGCTCTTTCGTCTTGTCGACGATCTCCTCCACCCATTCATTGATCTCTCTCTTTTTCGATATGATATTCATTCCGATGAGATGGATGGTCTTATCGGTATTCACATACTTCTCGTGATATTTCATGGCTTTTATCTGTCCGAGGGCGTCCTGGGCTGTCTTATCACGTTTGAGTTCTACTATCCAGACATCCTTCTTCGTCTCAAGTACGATATCGCTCCGGCCGAGAAGTGTCGTCTCTTCAGCTCTCAATGCCACGGCACCGAGCATGACGAAGAAAGAATAGAATGCAAGCTGGTATCCCTTCTCCTTCTCGAGGAGAGTGTATGGATGCTTTACATAGTATGCGTTGAGGATCTTTACAAGAAGAGCAGTATCATGCGTCTTAAGCGCCTTCTCTGCTTCGTCGACGAAGAACCCCGCTTTTATCCCCGAATATCTTCTTACAAGACTCTGCGTAAATGACATCCTCACTTCGGTGTTCGGAAATGTGAGCGTCAGGACATTCCTCGTGCCTTCCTTTATTGTCAGGTAGCCGGTGAATAATATAAGGGCGAGAACCGCTGACGGGTCTACGGACTTTTGAGAGAGCTGAAGATAATCGAAAGAATAGATTGATTCGAAGTCAAGTTTTACAGAGTCCAGAATGATAGTCTCAAGGTTATAGTCCCGGGCAAGATCGACGGCAAGAGTACTGACTCCCGTCTCAATCCAATAAGACCCGAACTCACAGCCGCTCGTGAAGAATTTCCCGACAGATACCGGGTTATAAACTTTGACGTCACTTCTATAAGAGAAACGGTAACCGTCATAATAATCGCGGACGGCAGCAATAAAATCCTCCCTTGTCTCATATTCTCTGTCATCCCTCTTCATATACCCATCAATGTACTCCGAGAAGTTAGACTCGAGCTCTTCTTCCGTGTAGCCGAATGCAGAGGCATAACCGGGGTCAAAGGTAAGATCGGTCAGGTTATTCATCTGGCTGAAGATGGACATATTGGAGAACTTGGTAACTCCGGTAAGGAAGAAGAAACGCACCTTCTCGTCGGTATTCTTTATAACGCTGTAGAATGTGCTGAGAGTATCTCTTATCTTATCTGCCAGTTCTATGTTCTTATATGTATGGATAATCGGGGTGTCGTATTCATCGATGATGATTACAAGCCTCTCATCCACTTTATCCATTATCGAAAGCAGCATATCGCAGGGTTCTTCTCTTTCGACTGTTATGCCGTTATATCTTGCTTCTCTTATAACGGCATCTTGAAAGCTCTTAAGAAACTTTTCATAACTTGTACTGCCACTTGTATTCATCTGTGCAAAGTTGAAATGCAGTACCGGATACTTCTCAAATGAATAATCAGTCTTGTCGATGTATAAGCCTTTGAAGAGCTCGCGCTTACCTTCGAAGAGTGCGTGTAGAGTCGAACACATGAGGCTCTTTCCGTAGCGGCGCGGGCGTGAGATGAAATAATAGTTTTCAAGCTCGTTACGCACTAAAGAGTAAACATATTGAGTCTTGTCGACATAGATATAGCTGCCTTTTGTTCTTATGTCTTCAAATGAGCGTACATTGACTGTTATTCTCTTCATGGATTCATATTATATTACATCTTCATTTTTCTCCACCATTTGTTCCGGAAGAATTAAGGAAACAAAAACAGTTCCAAGCCTTAACTATATTTCTCTCTTCTTTTAAACTGTCCGTATGATTAAGACAAAAATAGAAGATCCGGTTCTTCTCGAGCACCTTGATGCTCTTGAAGATGACAGAAGAGAGAGCTACCTCTTATGTTCGGGACAGGTGCGTCTCACGGCAGTAAACGCAACACGTACAGTCAACGAGATGAGGGCCAATCACAGGACAGGGCTGCTCGAGACATATATACTCGGTCAGGGTTACATAGCGGGGACGCTGTTATCAAGCGAAGTCAAAGGCAACGACAGGATACAGCTGTCCATTGAATGCGGAGGCCCCGTGAAGGGAATGAGCATCGAAGCATGGGCATGCGGAGCTGTCAGAGGATACCTTGTAAATAATCCGATTCCACTCGAGAAACCTCTCACATCTCTCGACACTTCCCCTCTTTTCGGACCGGGGTTCATGACGATAACAAAGATACTCGAGGGCTCCAAGACCCCGTTCTCCGGTCAGATAATGCTTGAGAAGGGACATCTTGCCGAAGATCTGGCGCTCTATTATCTGCAGTCACAGCAGACACCGTCTCTCTTCTCCCTTTCCCTCAATTTCGATAGAGAGGGCCGTGTCTATGGTGCGGGAGGATTAATGATGCAGGCACTCCCGGAGTGTGATGACAGGGAATTGGAGAAGCTTGAAAAGCTCTCCCCTGCTCTCAACAACATGGGGAAGATGCTGGGAGACGGAGTTTCTCTCCGTGACTGGGTCAAATCAACCTTCTCATCCTTCGGTGTCGATTACCTGGATCGTACACCGGTCGGTTTCTCATGCCCGTGCAATGAAAAAAACTATAAGAAGTATCTTGCCTCTCTCCCCGAAAATGAAAAGAATGAGATACTCAAAGGGGACTTTCCCCTTATTCTTCAATGCTTCAATTGCGGCACTGAATATACATTCTCGAAAGAGCAAGTGGAAGAGCTCTTCAATGGAGGATCCAAATGATTTATTTTGCAACGAGCGCAGCGAACCAGGGAGATTTAATCGCGGATGAAGCGAGAGCGTGCGGGTGCGACCGCGTCAAGGTGACACCGAGCGGCGTCGAAATGGAGGGAGACCTTGAATTCGGATACCGCTTCACCTTCAACACAAGAATCTCCTCCAGACTCCTCTGGGGGCTCTATGTCGATGATGATGTAAGAGACGACAAAGAGCTTGAAGAAGCAACAATGTCGCTTCCCTGGGAGGAGTATCTTACACCGGAGAAGACACTCAAGGTCACATGTACAACACAGGACTGCCCGTATATAAAGAACAGTCACTATGCAGCTCTGAAGGTAAAGGACGGCATCGTTGAAAGAATAAGGGAGAAATTCAACAGGGAAAGACCCAATATTGAAATTCTCAACCCCGATGTAACTGTCCATGTTCATATAAACAACTACACTGTTAAATGGTATATAGACTTCTCGGGAGAGAACCTCTCCATGAGAGGATACCGCGGAGAGCAGACTGAAGCGCTTTTGAAGGAACATCTTGCAGCCGCCCTCTTATGCAGGAGTGAGTGGAAGAAGAGCAGGGACAACAATGCCCCGCTTCCCCTTCTCGACCCGTTCTGCGGCTCGGGAACGCTCCTTGTGGAAGCTGCATTGATGGCAACGGAGACGGCACCGGGACTCCTGAGAAAGACACCGTACCAGTTCGAGAAACTTCCATCATTTGACGAGGAACTTTTCAATAAGATAGTCGAGGAAGCCGAAGAGAAGAGACGTAAGGCACTAGCCGAGCGTGATATAAAAATATTCGGCAGCGACATATCGCGTACGGCAGTCGAGATAAGCAAGGCCGCGGCTCTCAAGGCCGGAGTCTACGACTACATTACATTCTCCGTGGCTGATTTTACAAAGATGACAGAGGCTCCATGCGAGAAAGGATGCATTGTGACGGATCCCCCTTACGGTGAAAGAATGTCCGTAAAAGATATCGAGGGCCTCTACAGCGCCATCGGGACAACTCTCCAGAGTACGTTCAAAGGGTGGAAAGCAACCATACTTACAGGTAACAGCGACCTCCTGTCGAATATAGATATGAAGCCGGAGAGAACAAACAAGCTCTTCAACGGCGGAATCGAATGCCAGGCTGCCCACTACTCAATCTTCACGGATGAAGAGAGAGAGGCGATGGTACGTAAATCGGAGGAGAAGAAGAGAGAAAGACTCTCGACTCCTCTCAGCGAAGGGGCGACCTTCGTCTACAACAGGCTTCTGAAGAATCTCAAGGAGCTGAAGCCCTTAATGGAGAAGGAAGGCGTCGAATGCTACCGTATCTATGATGCCGACATGCCCGAGTATGCTGCGTCCATCGATATCTACATGGGTAAGTGGATAGTCGTGAATGAATATAAGGCTCCAAAGGAAATTCCCGTGGAGGACGCAAGGAGGAGACTCGACGAACTTATTCTTGCAACAGAGAGAGCGACTGGAATCGAACTAGAATCCATATTCGTCAAGGAACGCAGCCGCATGAAGGGCAACGACCAATACAGAAAACTCGCAGCAAACAACAGAATGATGCTTGCAAGAGAAAACGGCGTCAAATTCCTCGTCAACTTCACCGACTATCTCGATACGGGAGTCTTCCTTGATCACAGACCGGTGAGAAAACTCATACAGGATATGAGCAGGGACAAGAGATTCTTAAATCTCTTCTGTTATACGGGAACAGCAACCCTCAATGCACTAAAGGGAGGCGCTCTCAGCACAGTCAGCGTCGATGCTTCGGCAACTTATCTCTCATGGCTTGAGGAAAACCTGCACCTTAACGGCTACTCAACGACAATGGGAAACTATCTCTATCAGGCAGATGTAATGGACTGGCTCTGGGATACCTACGACCGCTATGATCTCATCTTCTGTGATCCTCCGACATTCTCCAACAGCAAGAGCCGCAGAAACACATTCGATGTACAGCGCGACCATGCGTCTCTCATAAAGGCAGCCATGATGCATCTCTCTCCGGGAGGTACCCTCATATTCTCGAACAACCTCAGACGCTTCAGGCTCGATGACTCGGTCCTCGCGTCGTATGTCGTCCAGGATATAACGGCAGAGACGATCGGAGATGACTTCAAGAGAGATATGAACGTCCATCACTGCTACCTGATAAAGAACAAGGTGAAGATAAAGATCAGAAAACATTGAACTAAGGGAGGTACCGGTGAGTATCTCCCTTTTAAAAATCCTTTCCTTCCTTCATGAATTCCATTAGATTGACATGTCTTATTCCGTTTCTCTCCTGAAGAAGCTTGTCTGTAGTCATAACATAGCGGGGATAGTTGTCCCCCTTTATTCTCTCGAGTGCCCGGTATTCCCTGTCCTCTGTCGTCTTGTCGAGGAGAATGCTGTATGCAACCTGTACGTAAGCGTAATCACTTTGTTTTTTCCTCAAAATGAAATCGCATTCCAGTTTCCCGATTCTTCCGACGCTCACACTATAGAGGTGACTCAGGGCATAGTTATGTACTATATTTTCAAGCACAGGGCCGTAGTTTATTCTTCTGTCCGTCCTTGACGCAAAATAGAATGAGAGGTCAGCAAGGTAATACTTCTTGTCCCCCAGGATAGTTTTTCTTGATTTCATATCAAAGCGGTCACATCTGATCAAAACGTTGGCATTCTCGAGAGCTTCTATGTATCTCACTGCCGTCTCAATCTTGATGTTCACACCACGACTCCCCAGATCCCTTACTATGTTCCTGATATTAGTATCGGCACCAAAATTGGAAATGAAATAATCCATAATTGCGTTGAAAGCCACTCTGTTTCTTATTTTCAGTCTCGATCGTATATCCTTCTGAAAGATCTCCTCGATGAGGTTATCGACATATTCTCTTCTTGCATCCTCTGTTCTCAGCTTGAGAGTATAAGGAAAGCCGCCGTCGAGAATGAAAGAATTAAGCTCACTCATATCATCTGAAAGCGGGATTCCCAGAAACTCCTTCATCCCCAGATATTCCTCATAAGTCAGAGTGTATACGTTAAACTCTACATAACGTCCCGTAAGTTTCGTAGCAAGTTCTCCGCTTAGAAGATACGAATTAGATCCGGTTATGAAAATGGAGATATCTCCCTCCTCTCTCCAAGCATTGATTACACTCTCAAAACCATCGACATTCTGAACCTCATCTATAAAGAGATATTTCTTCCCCTCGGCATGAACGTTTTCTTCAATTAGACTGTCCAGCTCCTTTCCTGTCGTAATATCACAATAGGGCCGCTTGTCGAGATGAAAATAGAGAATGTTATTTTCGATCACACCTTCATCCAGAAGTTCCTTCATAATCATATGCATAATGGAGCTCTTTCCAGAGCGGCGGACACCCGTTATTACTTTAATGAGCTCCGTCTCATGATAGAAATCCCTGATTCTTGCCAGATATTTCTCACGAAAATACAAGTCCTTCTGTATCTCAATATTCATAACCAGCCTCCCTTATGTATAAACTATCAAAAGATACCCTATTTGTCTATTTTAAGAGGGTAAATTTACATAAAAATATTAAATTATCCCCCTTAAATCATTTAAAGAGGGATAAAATCAACACACACATGTCACCGAAATCTTTCATAATCAATTGACAAATGAATGCTCTCCTTAAATCCTCATGTCATAAGAGGCGCTTGTAATTGCCATCTCGCTATGACAACCAACCGTAAGCTCTTTACAAAGATCGGACAGCATAGTCGAGAAGATGCTCGCTCACGGCTGACAACCGATGCCCTCTTGGATTATGGACAACACCTTCATTCCCAGAGAGCCTATCAGGAACATCAAGACGGATAAGGAGAATAACATGAATAAAATAGACGGAGCTGCTGCTATTGGCGTGGCTCCTGATAGAGAGACAATGTGCGTAGTAGATAACACAAAGTCAGTTTAAGACCAAACAGAATATTCGTTCTTTAATCTTTCATGCTTCGTGGGCTATACTTTACTTCAGAGGTGAAAAATGAAGAAAACAATTGTTATTGCCGTTTTATGTTTACTTCTTGGATTTTCTTTATTTGCAGAAGAAATGACAACAGCACAGCAGAGAATTTATAATTCTCAGGCATTATCAATACAACAGCGTGTTGAAACAAATGAAATAAGCTCCGCAAGTGCTTTTAGCACAAGTAGATATTCGTCTTTTGCATTCGGAAGCTCTGAATCGACATCGACTATTGAGTGGGATGCATATCAGGGAGCGAGCAAAATTTCAAAAGCGGAATTTTTCAGAATTACGGGTTATCCGGATTATGAGAAAATATGTCTGGAACAGGAAGCTCAGAATGAAAAGAAGAAGTCAATAGGAATTGTTTTGACTGCTGTTGGTTGCACTGGTGCTGTAGCAGGCTTGATATGGGAGTATGTTGGTTTTTTCTCTTTAGACGATATGACCCAAGGATATATAGGTGCTGGTGTGGGATTAGGTTTCTTGATTCCCGCAACTATTGGATGTGTAATGTTGCTGGATACAGATGCTGAACCAGACATTTCCACTTCCTTTGCAATTGGGGTAGCAGATATCTATAACCAGGAACTTCAGGCAAGTATCAAGCTAAATTATTGATAATGCATAAGAGTTTTAATCATTAGGAGATCGTCAATGACCTTGACCAGCTGTAATTCTGTGGAAATACTCTTTATATGTCGGGTCTGTGCCGGGACTTCGCATCCTGGTGACCAAGCCTCCATTTAGCAGTGGAGGTGTTTTTATTGATGGCAGAATAATTTGGTAGTCCACATTAGGACCTCTTGGCGTTTATACATTCTTTGAAAAGACGATTACCTTAAGTTACTACATACAGAGCCAACAAAAATGGTGGTAACTACAGAAGAAAAATGAACAGTAATATTTGCGGACAAAGCTCACAATAACATGGGGCAAAACACTCCGCCAGTTTACAAACAAGCAGTTATCGACACAAAAAATGTTAATTTTGCAAAATCTGTATTGATAACTCTATTATTTCCTTCCGTTTTTGATATAATCATCATATCATTCAGCCGGGAGGTCACATTTCGATATGCTGTTTAAGAGAGAAAAATACTTAAAAAAGCTGAGGCCCTTCTACTCCTCTGCCGACATCATCAAGGTAATCACCGGCGTAAGACGTTCTGGAAAGTCCAGCCTTATGGAAATGATTGCCGACGAGCTAAGACAGAACGGGGTCAATGATGAGAATATCATCTATCTCGATCTCGATAAGAGAGAAAACCGCAGAATCAAAACTACAGATCAGCTTGAAGCTCTCATAGAATCAAAAATTGTAAATGACGGCCTAAAATACCTTTTTGTTGACGAAATTCAAAATGTCACGGGATTCGAAGAAGTTATAAACGGATTCCGCACGGATGGTGACTTCTCGATTTTTATCACAGGCTCTAACTCTTATTTACTAAGTGGTGAACTTGTGACCAGACTGACCGGACGCTATCTGGAATTCGAGCTCTTTACACTGAGCTTCGAGGAATATGTTCAGATGAAGAAGTTCTACGGAAAAACCGTCAATCCGAATCTGAACGTTGAGCTTAATCAATATATCCTGGAAGGAGGTTTTCCCCGCACCATCAATATAGATGACGCGGCAGCAAAGAGAGCATATGTTACCGGTGTTGTAAACGAAATCTTCGAGAAGGATATCCACCACAGGGTGAAAATCAAGGATAGAGCCTCATTCGAAGTTGTCAGGAATTTTGTAATCAATAATTTCGGCGCCACTATGAGTGTTAACAGCTTGACAGATGCACTTAACAAAAACGGAACAAGGATTACAAGGTTGACGGTAACGAAGTATGTCAAAGTCCTTGTTGATGCAAAGATTCTTTATGAATGTGATCGTTTTGACATGAAGTCCAAAAAAGCTCTTTCCGGGGAAAAGAAATACTATCTAAGCGATTTGAGTTTTTACTTCTCCCGGAACACTGACAACAAAATCAATTTCGGCCCTGTTCTTGAGAATATAGTGTATGTCTACTCCCGAAGTTTCGATTATTCAGTTTCTGTCGGAAAAATAGGAAGGTTTGAGTGTGACTTTATCCTCCGCAACACAGAAAACGATTATTCATATGTTCAGGTTGCCTACACGATATTGGAGAGCGGGGAGACGGAAAGAAGAGAGTACAGACCACTTGAAAGTATACGGGACAATTACCCGAAGTATGTAGTAACGACCGACTATATGTTACAGAAAAGAAACGGTATTCATCATATCAACCTAATGGAGTTCATGCTCAATGAATCGAGATTCTAATCCCGACATTAGCCACCAAACAACGATACCTCAATTCAATGAAAGAGAAGTAGAGGTTAATTTGAGTGCCGGCATTTCCGCACAGCTGTTCTGATGACTGTAACTTTAATTATATAA
>CAVHKW010000063.1:0-11363 GCA_963636745.1 uncultured Oscillospiraceae bacterium
GTGATATTGAGGCTCTACCAGATTTTGGTGCCTTTCCTGATGCGTACTGCCATGATTTATCTTATGGGAGTCCAGTATCTGGGGTTGAATTCTCTGTTCTCGTCTATTCTTCAGGTACTCAATCTGGCAGAACTCGGAGTGGGGTCGGCCATGACATTCAGCATGTATAAGCCGATTGCCGAGGACGATGACGAAACAATATGTGCACTCATGAAGCTCTACCGAACTTATTACAGGGTAATAGGACTTGTCATTGCACTTTCCGGCCTTCTTATAACTCCATTGATTCCTCGTTTGATATCGGGCGAAATCCCCGAAGGTATAAATATATATGTACTCTATCTATTGAATCTGGCTGCGACTGTACTCTCTTATTGGCTCTTTGCATACAAGAACAGTATCCTTTATGCATATCAAAGGGTGGATGTAGTCAGCAGAGTCGCTCTTGTCACCAATACCGTCCAGTACGCTCTTCAGATTTTCATTCTTTGGGTATTCCACAATTATTATCTCTTTGTCTTTGTGTCTCTTTTGACTCAGGCTTTGACTAATATAATGGTCGCTTACTATGCAGATAAACTTTATCCGCAATATAAACCCAGGGGTGAGGTGCCGGGAATCGAGCGTAAGGTAATCAACAACAGGATCAAAGACTTATTTACTTCAAAGATAGGCGGGATAATCTATGACGCAGCTGACACTATTGTCATCTCTGCTTTTCTCGGGCTTGCCTCTCTGGCTGTTTATCAGAATTATTTTTACATTCTCAATGCAATTGCGGGGCTGATTGCTGTTGTTTTCTCCGCCTGTACTGCAGGAATCGGAAACAGCATTGTCATAGAAAATGAAGAGAAGAATTTCAATGATTTCAAGAAGCTGACATTCATCATATGCTGGCTCTCCGGAGTCTGTTCTTCCTGCCTCCTGTGCTTATATCAACCATTCATGGAGTTATGGGTCGGGAGTGATTTGATGCTGCCGTTCTCGGCTGTATGCTGCTTTGTCATCTACTTTTTCGTCAGACAGTTGAACTCGCTTTTTAATACATACAAGGACGCATCCGGAATGTGGCATGAGGATAGATTCAGGCCGCTCTTTGCAGCAGTTACCAATCTCGTATTGAATCTGATTCTTGTACAGTTCATCGGCCTTTACGGAATCCTGCTCTCTACCGTCCTTGCCATTCTCCTTGTCGGTATGCCGTGGCTATTAAGGAATCTCTTTACTGTTATTTTCAGAAGAAGGCACCTCCCGGTATATATGAAGAAGCTCCTTTATTACTCTGTTATTGTTTGTATCAGCTGTGTTCTTACATACTACATCTGTTCAAAAGTCAATCTAAATCTGATTCTGACTTTGTTGATCAGACTTGTAATAGCAGCTGTCCTTCCCAATTTAATCTACCTGGCAGCTTTCCATAAAACAGCAGAGTTCAGGGAGTCTGTAAGTCTTGTAAACAAAATAACTAACGGAAGGTTGAATATTTTCCTTAAAGAAAGGGACAGAAATTGACAATCGTGATTTCTAATGGGGATTGGTATGAATGTAATAGATGCATATGCTTCATATAATGTTGATTTACAGGAACGTTTACAAAGTTCTTCGGGAGGCGTCTTCTCCCTGCTGGCAAAATGGGTTCTCGGGAAGAATGGAATTGTTTACGGCGTGGCGATGTCAGAAGACTGCTACAGTGCGGAATTCATCGGTATAACAGATGAGAATGAACTCTATAGGCTCCGCGGTTCAAAGTACATGCAGGCCGGGATGGGGGATACATATAAGAAGGTGAAAAATGATCTCCTTTCCGCAAGACTTGTGCTTTTCAGCGGGACCGGATGCCAGGTGAACGGGCTGAAGTGTTTTCTGAAAAAAGAATACGATAACCTTCTCTGTGTTGATGTGATCTGCCACGGGGTGCCGTCTCCTCTTCTTTGGAAGAAGTATGTGATGTATCAGGAGAATAGGAATAAGGGAAAGGTAATTGCTGTTAATTTCCGGGCAAAAGACAAAAACTGGAGTAACTTCGGCATGAAGGAAATCCTTTCAGATAAAGATGATGGTAATACGAAGGCTCTTTATATATCAAAAGATGAAGACCCATATATGCAGATGTTCCTTCGTGATTACTGTCTGAGACCTTCCTGTTATGAGTGTGCTGCCAAAAGAACAAAGATGTCGGATTTGACTATTGCTGATTTCTGGGGGATTGAGACAGTGTCTCCCGAGATGAATGACGGAAAAGGCACTTCTCTTGTCCTGGTACGTACGGACAAGGGAAGAAGAGCATATGAAGAGATTTCCCATAATATGAAACAGTTGAAAGTAGCATATGAAGACGGCGTCAGATGTAATCCTTCAGAGTATAGATCCTCTTTAAGACCTTCCGTAAGAAACACTTTCTTTCCCGATATGAAAACAATGGATTTTGAAGAGCTTGGGAAGAAATACCTCGCTCCTGATAAAATATCATTTTTTAAGAAAGTGAAGCGTAAAATAAAATCATCAGTCAAAAAGATTTATAAAACAGTCTGGGGGGGGGCGACGTCAGCTCCAACGATAAATACGGATTACTATTTGTGTTTCATTTTTGATTCAAGGAAGTACAGTGATGAAGGAAATACCGGTATTATTTGAAAGGAAAGAGGAATGCTCCGGATGTACAGCATGCTATGCCGTATGCCCGGGAGATGCTGTCTCGATGATTGAAGATGAGGAAGGCTTTGCATACCCTCAGATTGATAAGAGTAAGTGTGTGCGGTGCTATCAATGTGTCGACGTCTGTCCGATAAAGAACAGCGGGGCTGTATGATTGCATATAGGGATGCGTAAGATAGAGCCGTCTCCCGAGAGGAAAACGGCTCTGATTCTTATTTCATTTTCTTGTATTTATCGATGAGATTCTGATATCTTTCGAGGATCGTATCCATGAGAGGACCGTCCCATTGAATAGGAATGGTCTTGTATGCCGCTTCTTTCATGGCATTTCTCTTCTCCTCGGAAAGTGCGAAGTAGCTCATGACTCTTTCACATACCGATTCGTTTGTGTCTTTGCAGAGAACACCGTTTACTCCATCCTGGATGACTTCCGCCGTGCAGGAACCTTCAATGGCCAGAGCAGGTGTTTTCTGAGCAGCTGCTTCTCTGAGAACCATTGGCGCGTTGTCATATATGGACGGGAACATGAAAAGATCCGCCATATGATACAGGCAGTCGAGAGTTTCTACGTCGGATACATAGCCTGTCATGGTCAGGTTTTCCGATATGTTGCATTTTTTTGCAAGGTCCTTTACTTCCTGCTCGGCAAGGCCCTGTCCTGCAAGAACAAGCTGGAAGTCAAAACCTCTCTGTTTAAGTAATCCGCATGCTTCGATTATTCTTCCGAGGTTTTTGTTCCAATGGAGTCTTCCTACGAAGAGGAGCACTGGCTTATCTTCCCTGATACCGTATTTAGCACGAACTTCAGGAACTCTTGCCATATTCAATTCTCTTCTGTTTGTGCCGTTGGGCATTACGATTATATCACCTTTATAGCCGTATTCTCTAAGTGTCTCTCCCGTTCCTTCCGAAACTGCCCATACTTCATCGCACTGGCTGAAGAAGTCTGCAACCATCTTGGACCCTGCTTTTGCAAGAGGTTTTGATTTTGTTACCTCGAGAATGTCATCATAGAACTTTGTATGGAATGAACCGATGACCGGTATATTCCTCTGCTTTGCATACTTCATTCCGATATGGCTGGCAAATGCGGGGCCGTGTACGTGGCATATATCGAGGTCGATATGCTTCATTCTTGAAACGAAATGCTGGTCGAAGGATTTCAATCCTATTCTATATGGAAGCTTATGTGAGGGTTGTATTGAAAGGAAATCAACTATTTCATAAGGCAGATTCCCTCTATACCCGGTATCATACATCGGGGTTATTACATATACATCGTTTCCCCTGGCCGAAAGTGTTTCAGCATATGCTTTCATTACTCTCGCAACACCATCCAGAACAGGGATGAAAGATTCTCCGAATTCTCCAATTACCATAGATACCTCCCGGTAAATTGTTATTAAAGATTAGACAAATTTTATAAATGTACATGTTTTCTTGTCAACATTGCCGTTTTATGTGGTGAAAACATCATTTTTAAGCGGAAAATAATTAACGCTTTTTTTATAGATATAAGCTGTTATATTTAGCAGATTTCTGATTTAATGTTTCACTGTAGAAAAGAGGATAAAGATGCTTGATAAAAACAACCAATATTCCAAGATGAAATTTCATATCGACACAGAGGTGTTGAAACATCTTTTTGATGGAACGCTTGTCAGGGATGCCGACAGAATCCCTATCGATATTTGTCCCCAGGACAGGGTGCCGTCAAGGTGCTGTATATATAAGGAAAGAGCTGTCGTCAGATATCGTATGATGGCCCTCGCTGGTTACACGCTCGAAACAGATGACGACGAATACCGCTCACTCTCCTCTTACATGGAGGAGGCTTTGAGGGAAGATAAGCCGAAGCTTCCGCTTTTGACGACAATCGCAACGGGATGCTCGTCCTGTCCCCAGTCACACTATGAAGTAAGTGATGCATGCCGCGGCTGTTTTGCACGTCCCTGTACGTCGAACTGCCCCAAGGATGCAATCTACTTCCGCGGCGGGAAGGCTGTCATCGACAGAGAGAAGTGTATTAAGTGCGGTAAGTGTATGGAGCGCTGTCCGTTCCATTCAATTGTCCATAACTGTGTACCGTGTGAAGATGCATGCCCTGTCGGAGCTGTAAAGCAGAACGAGAGAGGTATAAGTGAAGTAAACCATGAGAAGTGCATAGGATGCGGTAAGTGTCTCAAGTCATGCCCCTTCGGAGCTATTGTAAAGAGATCCGGTCTTATACAGGTTGGAAAGATGCTTCTGAATAAGGAGAAGATTGTCGCCATGATCGCTCCTGCAATCGAAGGTCAGCTCCCGGGATCTCTCGAGCAGATCAAGGCTGCCATGAAGGAAGCGGGATTTACAGAAGTCGTGGAAGTTGCGGAAGGTGCAAAGATTACAGCCGAGAAGGAAGCGAAGGAACTCGAGGAAAGAGTTAAGGAAAACAAGGGATACCTTGCAACATCATGCTGTCCGGCCTGGTTCAATCTCGTCGACAAGCACATTCCGGCACTCAAGGAGCACATTTCATCAACGCTCTCTCCTATGGGATATACTTCCTATCTCTGCAAAGAGAAGTATCCTGATTATAAAGTTGTCTTCGTCGGACCGTGTGTTGCAAAGCGCTATGAAGCGGCAACCCGCTATCCCGATACGATCGACAGAGTCATATCGTACAGCGAGCTTTCGGCAATTTTTGCTGCAAAGAACATCGATGTCCAGAATATGCCCATCGAGTGGGATGAAGAGAGCTGTGCATCCTTCGGCGACTGCAGAGAGTTTGCTGTCTCGGGAGGAGTTGCAGACTGCGTCCTCAAGAGAGTCGACGACAGAGATAAGTACAAGGTCATGTCAATCAACGGCATTGACGCAAAGGTTGTAAGAACAATGAAGACCTGGCCGAAGCTCCAGCCCGATGCAGACCTTGTCGAGATAATGTGCTGCCCCGGCGGCTGTATAGCAGGGCCCGGAACGATGGTTACGCCCCAGGCTGCAATGAAGGCAAGAGCGGGTTACAACAAGGCCAGACTTGACGCTCTCAAAGAGAACGACGAGGCCTAAATATATGTTACCTCGACGGTGACATCACCGCTGCAGGATGGAGGGATGATTTTTCCCTCCATTTTTTTACCGTTGACAGTAAGACTGTACTCCTTACCGCGCTTTCCCGTTATATGGAGAACCGTCTTTCCTATCCGCCTCTCTGCAGTGAATGAAGAGATCTTCTCGGGGAGGACCGGGTTTATTTCAAAGCCCTCGAGACGTGGAGTGAGGCCGAGAATGAACTGACTTGCGTTGACGAATGTCCATGCTGCACACCCCGTGAGCCAGCTGTTTTTGCCTTCCCCTGAGTTCGGAGCATCACGCCCTGCAACCATCTGGCAGTAGACATAAGGCTCTGTTTTTCTTATCTCGCTGCGGTTTTCATTGAAGGCGGGTGAGAGCTTTGTGTATATCTCCCAGGCTCTGTCGCCGTGTCCGAGAATAGTCTCTGCGTTACTGACCCATGGATTGTTGTGGCAGAAGATTCCGGCGTTCTCCTTGTATCCCGGGGGATAGGAGGAGACCTCTCCGAGGTTGAGGTGGTATTCCTTATATGCAGGCTGCAATAGTATTATGCCCTCGGGGCTGTCGAGGTACTTCTTAGTGCTCTCGAGCGCTTTCTCGGCCATGCCGTTTTCGCGTCCTATTCCCGCCATTACGCACATTCCCTGGGGCTCGATATAAATCTTACCGTCTTCACACTCCCTGCTTCCGACCTTATTCTCGAATGCATCGTATGCACGGATGAACCATTCACCGTCCCAGCCGTCACTTTCGACTGCCGCTGTCATCTTTCTTATTTCGTCTTCTATCTCATCAGCTTCCTTATCCTTTTTGAGGTGCCTTAATATTTCAACATACTGCGATGCATACTTGACAAAGAGCCCTGCAATGAAGACGCTCTCGGCCTTTCCCGATTCGAAGTTCGAGCATGTCTGGAAGCTCTCTCCTGGAGTCGAGGAGAAGCAGTTGAGGTTGAGGCAGTCGTTCCAGTCGGCTCTTCCGATAAGTGGAAGGCCGTGCGGGCCTTTATGTGTTACCGTGTACATAACGGAGCGCCTGAGGTGCTCGAGAAGAGGCTGAGCTTTACTCTCGTCGTTGTTGAAGGGGACGCTCTCCTCGAGAATCGAGTAGTCTCCCGTCTCAGCGAGGTATGAGTAGACAGCGCCGACGAGCCACAGGGGGTCATCATTGAAGCCTCCGCCCACATCTGCGTTACCTTTCTTATCGAGCGGCTGATATTGATGATAAGTAGACCCGTCCTCGAACTGGATTGACGCTATATCTATAATTCTCTCTCTTGCTCTCTGGGGGATTATGTGCATGAAGCCCAAAAGGTCCTGGCAGGAATCCCTGAAACCCATTCCTCTTCCGATTCCGCTCTCGTAGTATGATGCCGAGCGGCTCATGTTGAATGTTATCATGCACTGGTACTGGTTCCATATGTTGACCATCCTGTCGAATTCGGGGATGGAGGTTTTGACGGAGAATGAAGAGAGAAGTTCATTCCAATATGATTTGAGGTTATCGAGTGCATCAAGAACCTTTTCCTTTGTGGAGAAGCGCTCTCTCATTTCATAAGCCTTCTTCTTGTTTATGACGCCTTTTCTCTCCCATTTCTCTTCGTCTCTGTTTTCTATGTAGCCGAGGATATAAACAAGGCTCTTCTCTTCTCCGGGGAGGAGTGAGAAGGTGTTCTCGAGTGCAGCGATCGGAGACCAGCCGGAAGCAACGCTGTTTGAAAGCTTCCCGTTCTTTATTCCGACAGGAGTGTCATAGTTATTGAACTTTCCGAGGAAGGAGAGCCTATCGGAATCGAAGGAGGTGATATTATCATTGACGTAGTAGAAGGCGTAGTGGTTACGCCTCTCTCTGTATTCCGTCTTATGATAAATTGCATTCTTTTCTATCTCCACTTCACCCGTCGAGTAGTTACGCTGGAAGTTTGTCATATCATCAAGGGCGTTCCAGAGGCAGAATTCCACTGCAGATACAACTCTTATATTCTTCTTCTCTCCGCTCTCGTTTTTGAGAGTCAAAAGGAGAACTTCGCAGTTTTCGTGAAGAGGGACGAAGGAGTAGAGTGTTGACGAGAGATTGTTGCGGCTCGACGAGAAGTAGGTGTACCCGAGGCCGTGGTGACACTCGTAGCTCTCGAGATCCTTCTTTAATGGGAGAAATGCCGGTGACCAGGAGTCGGAGCCGTCTGTTATGTAGAAGAGGCGCCCTGTGTTGTCCTCGGGGACATTGTTGTATCTGAAGCGTGTGATACGCCTCATCTTTGCGTCCCTGTAGAAGTCATATCCTCCGCCCGTGTTCGATATGAGGGCGAAGAAGTTTTCGTTTCCGAGGTAGTTGATCCACGGCAGCGGGGTATATGGTGTTGTTATAACGTATTCTTTGTTTTCATCATCAAAATGACCGAATGTCATATCTATGCCTCCAGTTTGTTCAAGCAGTGAACAAATACATTTAACCACGTTTTGGTGAATTATCAACACTGTGGAATGAAAAAGATGAAAATGTATCTTTCCGGTGTATAATAGCTCCATGCTGAAAAGGGTGATGAAGGAAAAAACGGGAGTTGCAATGAAATGGGGGACCATCGTTCTCCCCATCCTCATCTCTGTAACAATCCTCGTCGTCGTCTTTTATTACCAGTTCGAGAGGATAAGCCTCAATATGCTCGAGAGAATGAATATGGACTTTCTCAACCAGAGCGACAGCATATTCAGCTACATAAACAACATCGTCTCGGTCACTTCGTCCCATATCGTGGCAGATGAAGATATAACGGCTCTTATGTATTCCACGTCGCCGACAGAGAGCGAGATAATCAAAGGGACGAGGGCTCTTGAAAGCATTTCGGGGTACGGATCGTCTATCCAGTCCATCTATATCTACAACCCGGGAAGCGGTTATTTCTATACAACAAGTAATGCTCCCTCCGGAAGCAGGGATGATTTCTACGACCAGAGTGTCTTCGAGCTCTTCCAGTACGGAAGTTCGGGTCCCCATTACCGCTACATAGCAAAGCCTTACTCAAGAGGACTCGAGGAGGTCAACACCTACCTCATATGTGACTACTACCCCGGAGAAGAGGAGAAGAGTGTCGTTGTCATCAATCTCTATGCAAACTGGCTGGACTCCCTTCTCAAGGAGATGTTCCAGTCTCTTGATGTAATGGTACTCAACGAACAGGGGAGGATAATCGGAAAGACAGCCTCTCTCGATAAGGAGGAGATGCAGAGTATAGAGCGCCTGATCCGTACACGCACAAGCGATGCGGGGCGTTTTGTCGTGGGCTCGGCATTCAATAAGGAGCTCTATCTCTATTCATCGTTCGGAGAGGACTGGTGCATTGTTAGACGTATCTCATGGCTCGATACATTCAGTGAACTCGAGAAGATGAAGGCTTATACATACACCGGCCTCGTTGTTGCGGTTCTTCTTGTCGCAGTCTTCGGCTTTCACAACACCCTCAAGTATTTCAAACCCCTGAAGAAGATAGAGGAGAGCATGAAGACGATGGGAGTGGGTGAGGATGAGAGCTCCCTCGAGGAGTCCGTCGACAAGCTCATCGAAGTATCGAACCAATATGAGCAGAGCTACATGAAGCATATAAAGGATGAGTATATGAGGCAGCTTCTCGAGAGGGAGAAGGATAGTGCCTCTTCTGTGGAGCTGAAGGCTTACATAGCACCTCTCGATTACAGCCTTCCTTTCCATATACTCCTTTTATCAACTGCGGATGAGACATTAGTTAGGAAAGTAGAAGAGCTCCTCCCCGTAAGTCTCTTCATCCGCGTCAAGGACAATAAGGGCCTCTTCTTCTACCAGAAGGAAGAGGAGACAGAATCTCTCGGGAGCATCCTGTCTCAACATGGAGCATACGCCTCCCTCAGCCTTCCCATTCTATGGAGCGAAAACATACATTCACGCTACGAGAGAGTAAAGGAGGCCTTGAGCTACACTGTCTTTTCATCTCAAAGCAGCACAAGGCTCTACAGCGAAGAGATAGTCTTATCAAAGATCTCGGTACTACCGGAGAAACACAATCTCGAGAGCAGGATAATCGCTGCACTCTCCAATGGCGAGATGGACGAAGCATGGAAGTATTACATGGAATATATGGAGAATCTTGAGATGTGTCATATAAGCTACGTGGTCTTCCTTCTCAAGAGACTTTATATGGCATCAGAAGTCGATTCCTCGAACATCGATGACGAGGTACTCTATGAGATAGATTACATCCTGACAGAGAGCCTCGATAGAAAGAGGCTTGACGAGATATTCCATTCAGCTTTCAAAACAAAGACGGAGCATGTACTCGAGAGCAGGGAGACGAGAGTGGGCAATATGGTCTTTTCTGTGAAGAAGTATATAGAGGAGAATTATACGAACCCGGGCCTCTCCCTCCAGATGGCCTCCGATACTCTCGGCATGAACCCGGTGTACCTCGGAAAGCTCTTCAGAAAGGAGTGCGGGTACTCAGTTGCCGACTACATAAATAAGTGCAGACTCGAGAAGGCGAAGGAGCTCCTTGCCCTGACCGATCTCACAATTAAGGATGTCGTTGCATCTTCGGGTATCCCGAATGTGCAGTATTTCTATACGCTCTTCAAAAATTACACCGGAAAGAGCCCGACAGTCTGGAGGGAAGATGAAAAGCGTAAATAAGAAAGCAAAGATCATACTGTTGGTAATTCTTCTCCTCATTGCAATTATTACAGCTTCAGTTTTCGGCTACAGGACACTCTTCAAAGAAGACGAGAGCGGAGAGGAGGGTGAAAGACGTACTCTTGTGCTCTACTCATCTCTCAAGAGCCAGCAGCTCGAGGAAATCGAGAAGTACTTCGAAGCACTTTATCCGGAAATCGATCTTGTCTGTTACTCATCAGGAAGCGGGAGTGTCATACAGAGCGTTGTCAACGAGGTGAGGACAGGTGAGAGAAAGTGCGACCTCATATGGTGTGCAGAGCCTCATGGTTATATGGAATTGATCGAGAACAACATGCTCTCGCAAATCGAAGTGGACTATCCCGACCTTCCAAAGTTTGAGAATATCGACAACTCATATATGGCGATAGCACGTCTTATAAAGGTGTCGATAGCGGTGAATACGAACATATATAACGATGAAAACTGCCCGGAGAGCTTCGGGGATCTTCAATATTGCACCGATCTTGCTCTTGCCGATCCTTATTCATCGGGATCCTCATTATATACAGTCTCCGAGCTTGCTTCTCTCTACGGCTGGGATTACTTTAAGAAGCTGAAGGAAAACGGCGTAAAAATTGTAAACGGAAGCAGCGCCACAGTCTTCCAGGTAATGGAAGGAAACGCAGGTGTCACCATCGCACCCGATTACATTGTCAGAAGTGCAGCCTCAATCGGAGGGCAGATGAAGATAATAAAGCCGGAGGACGGCGTTATTATGATTCCCTCGCCTATAGCAGTAGTTAACGGAACGAAGAATATGGAGGATGCCCTTACATTCATAAACTACATCCTCTCCGATGACGGCCAGAGAATGCTCTATTCGATCGATATAACACCATCCCGCGGAGAATACAGCGATAACGTGATAACTACATTCACGCTCCCTTCCCAGAGTGAAGCTCTCATGAAATTCGACGAGATTTTCCTGAATTGAGCATTTTGTAAATTTTAAGTTC
>CAVHKW010000064.1:0-13159 GCA_963636745.1 uncultured Oscillospiraceae bacterium
GTGAGAAAGTTGAAAAGTATGGTGACGAAAGAGAAAAGAACGGAAGAATTGAAGGGAGACTCGAAGGTAAAGAAGAGGGTAAATCTGAAGCTAAGATCGAGAATGCCAAGAGCTTGATTGCCTTAGGTAAACTCACGCTCGAAGATATTGCTGCATGCACCGGGCTTCCTCTTTCAAAGATAAAAGAGCTTGCTGGTTGAAGCATGGAATATTGATATCAAATACATTTGATGTAGTAGTAGACTAAGAGGGCTGTTAATTTTTACGGCCCTCTTTGAGTATTATCACTTACCTTCACTTTGATGATCTTAATCCATAGAGGCGTCTTAAGTCACTTGGTTATATCACAATTCAGATACTACACCCTTGCGTCTGTTGTCACCTTGACGGCAGTTCTTCCTTCCAGAATATCGATATAATCCTTGAGGTTCTTCTCGAGAAGTGACGGAATAGGCAGTGAATACGGACACTTCTTCATGCACTTACCGCACTTCACACAATCCTTGATCTTCATCATCATCTCCTGTCCCTCTTTCCCGAGCTGGCTCTCCGAGGGACTTCGTCTTATGAGCTGGATCATACGTGCACATTGATTAATGGTTATCCCCTGCGGACACGGCATACAATAGCCGCAGCCACGACAGAATTCACCCGAGAGTTCTCTTCTGTCGTTCTCAATTATTCTCTTTATTTCATCATCATACTCGGCAGGCTTATCGTTGAATGAGAGCCACTCGTCAAGTTCCCTCTCCCTCTGTACTCCCCAGATCGGAAGAACATTATCAAACTGTCTCATGAAGGCATAACATGCACGGCTGTCCGTCAACAAACCTCCGCATAGTCCCTTCATTGCAATGAAGCCCATATCGTGCTCTCTGCACTTTGTGACAAGTTCCATTTCCTTGTCGCCCGAGATATAGGAGAAAGGAAACTGGAGTGTCTCGTAGAGTCCGGATTGAATGGCCTCATTAGCCACATCGAGGCGGTGGTTCGTTATTCCGATATGTCTGATCTTACCTTCCTTCTTCGCACGGAGGAGGTAGTCATAAATCTCATCACCCTCTTTGGGGCAGAATGACGGGTTATGGAACTGGTATATGTCGATATAATCTGTTTTGAGGTTTCTTAGGGATGTTTCAAGATCCTTCTCCACATCATTCTTTGTAACACCTGCAGTCTTTGTTGCAACATAGACCTTCTCTCTTATACCTTCAAGAGCTATCCCGAGCTTATACTCGCTGTCCGAGTACGCGCGGGCAGTGTCGAAGAAGTTGATTCCGTTATCATATGCCTTTCTTACAAGATATACTGCATCTTCCACCTTCAATCTCTGAATGGGAAGTGCGCCGAAGCCGTTCTTACAAACCGTTATTTCCGTCTTACCGAGTCTTACTTTATCCATAAGGCTATATTATTCCCTTTATTATATTTTTTCTATAAAATCCGGTCATATGTCTAATCTCAAGAACAAGTATATCGGTGACAGGAACTTCTACTCCATGGTTCTTGCCATAGCACTTCCCATCATGATCCAGAACGGATTTACAAACTTCGTCTCTCTTCTCGACAACATAATGGTGGGGAGAGTCGGAACAGAGGAGATGAGCGGTGTCAGTATCGCCAATCAGCTCATCTTCGTCTTCAACCTCGTCATATTCGGCGTCGTATCGGGAGGCGGGATATATGGTGCACAATACTTCGGAAAGAAGGACAATGAAGGGATAAAGACAACTATCCGCTTCAAGTACATTCTGGGGATTATTTCAACGGTCATTACAATTATTGTTTTCATCCTTTACGGTGAAAAGCTCATTGCGCTCTTCTTAACCGAAGGAGACGAAACGGGAGATGTAATGGCAACGCTCAACTACGGCTACAGCTATGTCCTTACGATGCTCTTCGGTCTTCCGGCTTATACTGTAAGCCAGATCTACGCATCCACTTTGAGAGAAGGAGGAGAGACAGTCCTCCCGATGAAGGCGGGACTCTGGGCAATAGGGACAAACCTCACCTTCAACTACCTTCTTATTTACGGTAAGTGCGGTTTCCCTACCCTCGGTGTCGTCGGTGCCGCAATCGCGACTGTCATGAGCCGTTACGTAGAAACAGCAATAATCGTAATAACATCACATAAGAAGAAGGAAAGCTATCCATTCTTTACCGGGCTCTACTCAACCATGATTATCTCGAAGAAGGATTTCATTTCAATCTTCAAAGCGGCATTCCCAATCATCATAAACGAGACAATGTGGTCCATTGGAATGACTGTAATTGCACAAAGCTATTCAACACGCGGTCTCAATGCCGTTGCGGGATATAACATATCATCGGTTCTACTCAACATATTCAATGTCACATTCATGGCAGTAGGCTCTGCGATATCGATAATAGTGGGGCAGCTCCTCGGGGCAGGTAAGATCGAAGAAGCAGTCGACACGGACCGTAAGCTCATTGTCTTCTCCGTAATGGTCGGAACACTTGCCGCATCCGTAATGGCCCTTCTCTCCCCCGTCTTCCCCCTTGCCTACAACACAACGGAAAGTGCGAGAAAAGTAGCGACGGATCTTATTCTTGCCGAGGCGCTCTGTCTTCCACTTTTTGCTTTCAAGAATGCAACATACTTTACTCTCCGATCGGGCGGAAGAGTCATAATTACAATCATCTTTGACTCTGCATTCCTCTGGGCCGTAGGAATCCCGACAGCATATATAGTGAGCAGATTCACAGATGCCAGCGTCGAATGGATATATCTATCGGTCCAGGCTACCGATATCCTCAAGTGTATTCTGGGCTTCATCCTCGTCAAGAAACGCATCTGGGTAAGAAACATAGTAGATTAACCAAAAGCACCCTCCGAAACAGAGGGTGCAGGGAATAATAAAAACAACAGCTCTTTTGTACTTTAAAGAGATTCAAATGTTGCTCTTATCGCCTTAATGAAGTCAAGGGTGTTAAGGGCTTTCACCATCTTTCCTTTATCCATAAGGGGGACAAGGTCCTTTGTGACAAGACCGCTCTCTATTGTATCGAGGGCAGCTTTCTCCATTTTGTCTGAGAAAGATATGAGAGAAGGCTCATTATCGAGTTCTGCTCTCTTTCTCAGTGCTCCCGTCCATGCAAAGAGAGTTGCGATGCTGTTGGTCGAAGTTTCCTCTCCATTGAGGTACTTGTAGTAATGCTTTGTCACGGTTCCGTGTGCCGCTTCATACTCATACTTCCCGTCAGGAGAGACAAGAACACTTGTCATCATCGCAAGCGACCCGAATGCCGTCGACACCATATCCGACATGACATCGCCGTCGTAGTTTTTAAGCGCCCATATAAAGCCGCCTTCGCTTCTTATCACGCGGGATGCAGCATCATCGATGAGGGTGTAGAAATAGGTAATGCCCTTATCTTCGAACTTCTTTCTGTATTCCTTATTGAATATATCCTCGAAGGTGAGCTTGAAAGTCTCGTCGTACGTCTTCGAAATCGTATCCTTCGTGCTGAACCAGAGGTCCTCACCCTTGTTGAGCGCGTACTCGAAGCATGAATGTGCAAAGGAAGAAATCGATGTGTCCTTGTTGTACTGTCCCATCAAGACTCCGGGGCACTCGAAGTCGTAGATTGTTTTTCTTATTTCTTCTTCCGATCCTTCGGGTGTAAAGACAAGTTCGGCTTTACCCTCCCCCGGAACTCTTATCTCGGTTGCCTTGTATATATCGCCGTAGGCATGACGCGCTATTGTTATCGGCTTCTTCCAGTTTTTGACAAGAGGTGCAATGGAGGGAGTAAGTACGGGAGTGCGGAAGACAGTGCCGTCGAGAGCGGCTCTGATCGTTCCGTTCGGGCTCTTGTACTTCTTCTTGAGATTGTACTCGCTCATTCTCTGCTCGTTGGGAGTAATTGTCGCACACTTGACTCCGACCGAAAGTCTCTTAATAGCCTCGGCTGCATCGCTTGTCACCCTATCGTCTGTCTCGTCACGGTGGACAAGGCCCAGATCGTAGTATTCTGTCTTGAGATTTACATATGGAGTGATGAGTTCATCCTTAATCATTTTCCATATGATACGGGTCATCTCGTCGCCGTCCATTTCGACTATGGGGTTCTTCATCTCTATCATTTCATTTCCTCCCTGATCTGGTTGAGTCTTCCGCCTTTGAGAAGCATCTTCTTCTGAGCTTCCGATGCAAAGAGAGTGAGCGGGATTTCGATTCCCTTTGTTTCATCGAGAAGTGTGAACTCCCCCTTTTCTGTTGAGTCGAGTACACCGTTGAGAACAAGCTTATCACCCTCCGAGAGGAGATCGTAGTCGCTCTCGTTCTTGAAGAGGAGAGGAAGAATACCGAAGTTACAGAGATTAGCCTGATGTATTCTTTCGATGCTCTTTGCAACTACCGCCTTGACTCCGAGGTACATTGGACATATTGCAGCGTGTTCCCTGCTTGATCCCTGGCCGTACGAGAGACCTGCGACTATGAAGCCACCTTCTCCTTCTTTCTTCTTTTCAAGAGCTCTCTTTGAGAATTCCGGGTCTAACGGGAGGAATACAAACTGGGCATACTTCTCGATGTTCGACCTGTACTTAAGGTACTGACCGGCAGGCATTATGTGGTCTGTTGTGATCTTGTCACCGCACTTGAGCCAAATGGAGCCATTGATTCTATCCTTGAGGGCCGTGTTCTGGGGAGGGTTCCCGATATTAGGTCCCCTCTTTATCTCTTCCTTATCAGCATCCTCAGGGAAGATGAACATAGTGTCGTCAACTACCTGCTCCTTATAAGGATCGAGAGGAGAGAGATCAACATCACACTCCCTCGGGTCTTTTAGTACTCCGTAGATTGCAGAATATGCTGCAGTCTCCGGGGAGACAAGATAGACCTGCGCACTCTTAGTTCCGCTTCGTCCTTCAAAGTTACGGTTGTTTGTTCTGAGCGACACGGCATCAGTTCCCGGTGACTGGTGGTTACCTATGCAGAAGCCGCATGCACTCTCGAGGATTCTGGCTCCCGCTTTAATTAAGGTCTCGAGTGTACCGTCCTCCGTTATGCTCATAAGAACTGCTCTGCTCCCCGGGGCGACACCGAATGAAACACCGTCGGCAATCTTCTTTCCCTTGAGGATGGCTGCCGCCTTCCTGAGGTCATAGTATGAGGAGTTTGTGCATGAGCCGATGAGAATCTGGTTGACCTTCATCCCCTCCTTCTCCTTAACGCTCTTTATGTTCCCCGGTGAATGAGGACATGCCATGAGGGGCTCGAGAGAAGAGAGATCTATCTCATATACGTCGTCATATACTGCATCTTCATCAGCAGAGAGCGGGATGTAGTCCTCTGCTCTCTTCTGCTTGGTGAGAAAATCGAGTGTTATTTCATCTGACGGGAAGAGAGATGTCGTTACACCGCACTCTGCTCCCATATTGGTTATCGTGGCTCTTTCAGGAACCGAGAGAGTCTTCACGCCCTCCCCGGTATATTCAAAGACAGTGTTGACGTTGCCGTTTACACCGTAGTGCTCGAGGACCTTGAGAATAATATCCTTTGCCGTGACAAACTTATTCAGTTTTCCCTTGAGTACTATGTTGACGACTCTGGGAGCAATCATGCTGAAACCCACTCCCGCCATGCTGAGGGCTACATCGAGTCCCCCCACTCCGAATGCAAATGAGGAAAGTGCTCCCGCTGTCGGTGTATGGGAATCGCTTCCGACGAGTGTCTTACCCGGTCTTGCGAATCTCTCGAGATGTACCTGGTGACATATACCGTTACCGCAGCGGGAATATATAACGCCTTTATCGGCTGCAACAGTTCTCAGGTATTCATGGTCGTCTGCATTCTCGAAGCCGACCTGTATGGTGTTGTGGTCGACATAGCTCACGCTCTTTTCACATCTTGTCTTGTCGAGTCCGAGTGCCTCGAACTGAAGGTACGCCATAGTACCCGTTGCGTCCTGCGTCAGCGTCTGGTCGATTCTTATCTCTATCTCATTACCTTTCTCGAGTGATCCCTTAAGGAGGTGACTCGAGAGTATCTTATAGCAAAGTGTCTTTCCCATATTTACCACCTATGGGTAAATTTACCCCAAAAGGCGGTATTAGATAAAGAGAAAAAGAAAAGAAATTACTATTTAAAGTAACACTTTTTATCCCGCTATATACCGCGCAATGTAAATCCCGCTTGCAGATGCATGGGAGAGCGAGTGTGTGACACCCGAGCAGTCACCTATGACGAAGAGTCCCTTGTGGCATGTTTCAAGATTTTTGTCTATTGCAACTTCCATATTATAGAACTTGACTTCGACGCCGTAGAGAAGCGTGTCGTCCTGTGCCGTTCCGGGAGCAATCTTGTCGAGGGCGTAAATCATCTCGATTATGCCGTCGAGGATTCTCTTCGGCATTACAAGAGAGAGGTCCCCAGCAGTTGCCTTGAGTGTCGGGGTCATAAATGACTTCTCTATCCTCTTCTCCGTCGAACGCTGACCTCTAATGAGATCGCCGAAGCGCTGGACGATGACTCCCCCTCCGAGCATGTTCGAGAGCCGCGCTATGGACTCGCCGTAGCTGTTGGAGTCGTTGAAGGGCTCTGTGAAATGCTTTGAGACAAGAAGAGCGAAGTTGGTGTTCTCCGTCTGCTTTGACTTGTCCTCATAGCTGTGGCCGTTGACAGTGACTATTCCGTTTGTGTTCTCCGCAACAACGGCTCCCTTGGGATTCATGCAGAAGGTTCTGACTCTGTCCTGGTACTTCTCGGTCTTGTAGACGATCTTGCTTTCATAGAGCTTATCGGTAATGTGATCGAAGACGAGGGACGGGAGCTCAACCCTCACCCCGATATCGACACGGTTGGAGCGTGTCTGAATGTCGAGGTCCTTCGAGACCTTCTCCATCCATTTACTTCCGCTGCGGCCGACGCTTATGACGCACCTGTCGCATTCAAAGTCTCCCCTGTCGGTTATCACCCTGTAGCCGTTATCTATTGCCTCTACCTTTTCGGCATGGGTACGGAAGAAGAAATCGACCTTGTTCTCGAGATCCTCATAGAGATTCGTCAGCACCTTGTAGTTTATGTCGGTGCCGAGATGTCTCACCTCCGCATCGAGGAGATGGAGCTGGTTTCTGAGACACTCTCTCTTGAAATCATCGGAAGCGAGTGTCGAATAGAGCTTAGTCTCTCCCCCGCCGTAACGGCAGTTGATCTCGTCGACATAGCGCATTAATGAAACAGCCTCACTCTTTCCGATATACTCGTGGAGGTTTCCCCCGAATTCATTTGTAATATTGTACTTACCGTCTGAAAATGCACCTGCGCCCCCGAAGCCGTTCATAATCGCACAGGGTGTGCAGTGGATGCAGTTTTTGACCCTGACGCCGTCAATGGGACACTTTCTCTTCTCGAGTGTGTTACCGCATTCGATTATGGCTATCTTGAGGTTCGGATTAAGGTTCGTCAATTCATATGAGGTGAAAATCCCGCCGGGACCTGCACCGATAATTACAACATCGTATCTCATGCGCACAGTTTATAATTAAGAAGGACTCTCTTCAACATCACTCTATTGCTTAAAGGATAGATTACAAATTAAAATACCACAAATGAATGACAATATCTTTCTGAATCCCGTATTGTGGGCGGTCTTTATTTCGATGTTTACGGCACAGATTGCCAAGTGCTTTGTTGAAGCGAGAATCAACCATCATTTCTCCTTGAAGCCCTTCATAACAAACGGAGGTATGCCCTCGAGTCATTCGGCAAGCGTCACGGCTCTTGCGAACGCCATAGGACTCACGGAAGGATACGGCTCGACCATCTTCATCTTCAGTCTGCTCTTTGCATTCATCGTATTCAACGATGCAACAAACGTAAGACTCGA
Organism: uncultured Oscillospiraceae bacterium; assembly: GCA_963636745.1. Taxonomy (GTDB): domain Bacteria; phylum Spirochaetota; class Spirochaetia; order Sphaerochaetales; family Sphaerochaetaceae; genus Ornithospirochaeta. The sequence continues at coordinate 7,855 of CAVHKW010000064.1, forward strand.
GACGGGGAAACAGGCCCAGACGCTGAATAGGTGGTCGAAGGTTCTCTCCGACCTCTTCAGTAAGGACGCCTTCCAGGAGGAACACCTGAAGACGCTTGTGGGACACACCAAGCTCCAGGTTCTCTGGGGGATAATAGTCGGTATTGTAGTTTCAACAATGATTTGTGTCTGGTTTATCTAATGCGTAGAAAAGAAAAAAGCCCGGTAGAAGAATTCGATGAGTTTTACTCCTCTCTTTATAAGGATAGGTGGCAGACTTTAAAAGAAGCCCTTTTAAAGGAAAGCGAAGGTAAGATTGTGCCCGATGGTCTTCAGACCCCGTACTACATGGATAAATCTTCCGTTATTACTGCATCCCTTCTTCCCGTAACCCCATCATCGACCGTCCTCGACATGTGTGCGGCCCCGGGGGGAAAAAGCCTTGTACTTGCTCTCAAAATGGAGGGTAAGGGATTACTTGTTTCGAACGACCGCTCCCCCGAGAGGAGACGCCGGATGCGCACAGTCTTTGACGAGTGTCTTCCCCCGGACTCTGTTGAGATAAAGATCACGGGATACAATGCGGAGAGCTGGGGATTATATGAAAAGGAAGTATATGACTACATTCTTCTCGATGCACCGTGCTCAAGCGAGCGCCATGTACTCGGGAGCGATAAGTATCTTTCCCAGTGGTCGCCGTCGCGTCCGAAGAGACTCCAGATAAGCCAGTACGCAATGCTCTCGAGTGCTCTCATAGCACTCAAGAATGGAGGATACATACTCTACTCCACATGCTCCATAAACAGCGGAGAGAACGAGGGTGTTATAAAGAAGCTCTTCTCCCGTCACGATGACGAAGTGGAGGAAGTTGAATGTGATCTCGAATATGCTGAGAAGAGAGAATACGGCGCTCTTATCCTTCCCGACAGGGCATCGGGTCTCGGGCCGATGTATTCGTGTCTTTTAAAAAAGAGGAGTGAAGATGAGTAAAGTTCCGGTCGGCATAGTAAAATGCACAAACTACAGCCTCGAGAGTGTACGCTCTTCCCTCGAGGAAATAGCAGCAAACACGAATTTTCCCGATGTAAGGGATAAATACATACTTCTGAAGCCCAACGTACTCTCCGACGCACCGGCGGAGAAAAACATCACAACTAACCCCGTCGTCGTGAAGGCAGTAATCGAGATGCTGAAAGATAGGGGCGCTGGAAAGATCATAGTCGGCGACTCTCCGGGACTTCCCGGGCCGAATTTCAAACCGAAGAACTCCGGTATCTACAGGGTATGTGAAGAGGAAGAAGTCGAATGGGTCGACTTCTCATCGAAGACTATAGAGAAGACAATATCGAAAATAAAGGTAGTCCAGACAGCGTACCTGGAGGAAGTGGACATGGTATTCTCCCTCTCGAAGATGAAGACACACCAGCTCATGGGAGCAACGGGGGCGGTCAAGAATATGTTCGGAACGGTCCCCGGTCTCAACAAGAGCCCGCTTCATCTCAAGGCACCCTCTCCTCTTGCATTTGCTTCTCTTATTTGTGATATCTACAGGACACACATTCCCGAGTACTCCATAATGGACGCAGTCGTTGCAATGGAAGGTGCAGGTCCCGCGAACGGAACTATGAGGCAGCTCAATCTCATTCTCGGCTCATCGTCAGCTCCCGCCTTGGACAGGGCTGAAGCCGTCATCATGGGCTACAAGCCGGAAGATATCCCAATCCTCTTTGTTCTCGAGAAGGAGGAGAAAGGTTCGACGGAGGGTTCCTACCCTCTACTTGATCCCTGTAGTCTCGTTCAAAAGGATTTCAGACGGGTTCCCATGAAGAAACGCTCTCTCTTTTCCGCACTCATACTGCCATACCTCATGAAGCACAGAGAACATAAGGAGACAAGAAAGAGAAAGGCACCGGTCTTTTTGAGTGAAAAGTGTATCCTCTGTAAAAGATGCATCAATATCTGTCCGGCAAAGGCACTTACGATAAAGGAAGGAAAAATCGAAATCGACAGAGATAAGTGCATACGCTGCTACTGCTGTCACGAGGTCTGTCCGAAAAATGCAATAGAAGTGGAAAATCATAATTGATTAATCTCTCCGGATATGAGATTCTTCGCTCTATGTCACTTGATTTATACTCCCTTTTGAATACTGAACAGGCTGAGGCGGCATCGACAATTTCGGGCCCGGTCCTTATCATAGCAGGTGCCGGAAGCGGTAAGACGAGGATGCTTACATATCGTATTGCACATATGCTTGAAGAAGGAATCAACGGAGACGGGATCCTCGCCCTGACTTTCACTAACAAGGCCGCAAAGGAGATGGCAGAGAGGATAAATGAAGTGACGGGGAAGAAAGCGGAGAAGATCACGGCTACAACCTTCCACTCGTTCGGACTCGGACTTTTGAAGAAGTACATACACTACCTCGGCTACTCGAACGACTTCTCCCTCTACGACACCAACGACAATCTCTCCCTTATTAAGGGTGCAGTCATGGCAAAGGGATATGAGCTTTCGTCTTTCAGCGCCCCTTCTCTCCAGGCACACTTCTCCTCATTCAAGACAGAGCGTGAAATACTGCCGGAAAAAGGAAGTGCAATAAGGGAGATCTATGATGAGTTTCTCCTGACGCAGAAGGCTTACAACATCGTGGACTTCGATGACCTATTGGTCCTCCCGATTAAAATACTCAATGAAAATCCTCTTATACTCGAGAGAGTACAGAACCGATACCGTTACATCATGGTCGATGAGTTCCAGGATACATCCCTTGTGCAATATAAGCTTGTGAGTATGATTGCGAAGAAATACAGGAATATAGCTGTTGTCGGCGATGACGACCAGTCGATCTATTCATGGCGCGGTGCCAACTACCGCAACATTATGATGTTCGAAGAGGATTTTCCCGAGAGGAAAGAGTTCAGGCTCGAAAGAAACTACCGCTCGAGCGGGAATATCTTAACAGCGGCCAATGCCCTTATAGCACACAACAAGGTCAGGAAGGAGAAGAAGCTCTGGACTGACATAGGAAACGGAGAGAATCTCAAGATAAAACGGCACGCAACCGGCGACGATGAAGCTATATGGATAAGCGTCGAAATTAAGAGACTCATGCGTGAGTACAAGTACTCCTTCAAAGACTTTGCAATTCTTGTAAGGACGAATACACTGCTCTCGACAATAGAGACGTCTCTCATGGAGCATAGGATCCCGACTGTGATATCGGGCGGATCGTCTTTCTTCGACAGAAAGGAAATCAGGGACATGCTCTGCTATTTAAAGGTCATTGCAAACCCCAAGGACGACAACTCCCTACTCAGGATAATCAACACACCAAGGAGAAATATAGGGAGGACATCGATCGAGAAACTCAGGGAAAACGCAAAGAGGGACCATATAACACTCTACGAAGCATTGAACAAATACTCGCTCTCCTCCGACTTCCTAACGAAGACACAGAGCGGTATGCAGAAGCTCTCGAAGGATTTCTATAAATGGAGAGGGATGATATCATCTCCACAGCGTCTTATCGAAGAGATAATGAAAGACACTTCCTACGACATATCGATCAGGGAGGAGTTTCCCGACAACGACAAAATCGTCGATTTCAAACTCCATTCGATAGCATTCCTTAGTGACAGAATAAACAAATACTTCTCTTCCAATCCCGATAAAAAGCTCAACGACTACCTCAGAAGTGTCTCGATTATTGGAAATGAGAATAATGAAGACACACAGAGCGCAGTCAATCTGATGACGATGCATGCATCGAAGGGTCTGGAATTCAAGGTCGTTTTTCTTGCAGGAATAGAGGACAATATAATTCCCTCCAAGCGCGCACTCGAGGAGAACAGCGAAAACATCGACGAAGAGCGTCGTCTCTTCTATGTCGCGATAACACGCGCAGAGGAGAAACTCTATGTAAACTATGCAGACGCAAGACTCGATTATGAGGGAAAACTGAAGAGTGCACTCCCGAGCCGTTTCATAGAAGAAATACCACAGGCCCTCTTCAAGGAAGAGAAGAAATCACCGGAAGAAGAGAAGAAAAGTTCTCTGGAAAGTGCAAGAAATCTCATAGAAATGCTTAAGAATATGAATAAAAAATAAATGGATTTCATCAAAAATTCAATGAAACCCATTGCGTTTAACAATATTTATTATTCAATAATTATACAGAAATAATTTAAAAGTATATTAGGAATTAATTATCAGAGCCGTATTTCTTACAGAATTCCTTAAGTGCGAATCTGATTCCTGCAGCCCAGCCGAGCCCCATTTCGGCAAAGAGATCTTCAAGCTCATCCTTGAAAGACGGCTCAATAGAGAATGTAGTCAAAACCTTCTTCTCCTTGGTCTCTTTAGTTCCTCCGAAAACAGCCTTGGCCTTCAATCCGCCTAAACTCTCACTTGTAGATTCTTCATTTTTCTTCAATGCCATTTATTTTACCTCACCAAATGCTTTTATTTATTTTGTACAGCGCCTCGATAGTGCCGGGTTTGAGTCCTCTCCCGTTAACCCTGTATTTCTGCGGAATCTTATGCGCTGTCTGTGCTTTTCTGAATAATGGATCGACAGGAATGCGGAACACGGTATATTTACCTGTTCTCGAGGCTTCATTGCATATTTCACGAGCCTGTTTCACCCTCTCGTCATAACTATTGATTATAATTTTATTGTGCTTAACATGAGCTTTGTAATTCTTCTTGAGTTTATTTAATTCATCAACAAATATTTCAAAACCATCAAGAGAGAATATTTCTGTTGTCATAGGGGTAATGATTTCGTTTGATGCTATAATGGCAGCTCTTTCAAGCCGTCCGAGCCCCGGAGAAAGATCAAGAAGTATTCTCTCGAAACCTGTTGAAAGCTCATTAACTAGGTCCTGTATAATAAACGGCTCATCATTTAGTTTCGTCTCGCTGTAATTCTTAAGTGAACCCCCTATGCTGAATGTCGGTAAGATGAAAAGATTATCGAGATTGGGAACAGGTACAACTGCATCTGCCCAGAAACACTTACCCTGAAGAACATCACTCAACTCATACTTAGGAGATTCCTGGAGAAACCATGATGAAAGATTACCTTGAGGATCACAGTCGATCATGAGGGTTTTTATGCCGCTTATGGCACTCTGGCATGCAAGTGTCCCGCAGACACTGGTCTTGCCAACCCCTCCTTTCTGTAGATGAAAAGCTATCGCTTTCGACATGTAATACCTCAACTTTTTATTCATTATATGTATAAAATTAAAAAACACAAGCATTATTATTGAATTTTTTAAATAATTTTCAATTTCTTTTAAAATATTTGTGTTATTCATAA
>CAVHKW010000065.1:0-12026 GCA_963636745.1 uncultured Oscillospiraceae bacterium
GACTGGGACGATTACTTTGCTCAGAGGAGACCTTCCCGTAGAAGGCGATAACAGAGTGATGATTATAGTGGCCGGGAAACCGGCCATTTCTTATGGGGAGTACAAATGGACAAGATTGTTAGCAGGCGTGGACAAAATTAGTTGGCAGTCTGGAGTCAAAATTACTTAGCAGTAACAATTCCTATCTCCTGGCAGATTCATATTTCTTCTCTGACCCTGCACTTACCGCAATAAGAAAACACAATATAAGGAACTCCGACAAGAGCATCGTCTTGATTAGCAAGGCCAAGAAGAACTGTACTGCCTGGACTCCTCCTGATGAAAGAGAAGAAGGTCAGAAAGGTCGTCCACGTATACGCGGGAAGAAAGTACACTTGAGAGATTACTTCGATGACATGAAGGCCTTCACTGAAGTCAATATGAAGCTCTACGGAAAAGAAGAGACCGTAAAATACCGGGAAGTTATACTTCTCTGGGGGAAGAACTATACTCCGGTCAAATTCGTTCTTACAGTGTCATCCCGAGGAAAGGCAATCTTCGTATGTACGAACACAAACATCAGTGCTGTTAAGATAATTTCTGGATACTCGCTGAGATGGAAGGTCGAGGCGAGTTTCAAAGTATCCTCTCAGGACACCAAGGCTTTCGGCTATCATTTCTGGACCAGTAGCACGCCGAAGCTCGACCGTTTTGCTTCTTCTGATTCCGCTGATCCTCTTTCGTCAATTCCAGTGAAGAAAAGAAAGCGCATTGTAAACACTTTGAGAGCTTACGAGAGGTTCATCTCCATATCGTTCATAGCTCAGTCTCTCTTACAGCTGATTGCTCTTATACTTGAGGAGCAGGGCTATGAATCGCCGATGTGGTTAAGAACCAGAAGAGGTCCTGTCGTCTCGGCCGGAAATCTTATTCATGACCTCCATTACCTAATTTTATATGGTTTTGGTTCGCTGTCCGGATTCCCGAAACTCGATAAAAAGAAAAAAGACGACAGCACCTTAACCATTTCCAACCATCGTCTTCTTAAAATCAGTTGATTTTGCGTTTCAACTGATTAAACTTTACCCCTCTTTCCGGAGCTTGTCACTACGGGGGAAAGGGGGAATTGTCGACTTTTTTGATGAAATAAACGCTCTGAGAGCATTCAAAGCTTAAATTACATCGTTCTTGATGTTATGCAACCTCGTTTGAGCCTATCTTTGTTTGGAAATGTCCACTCTTGAGATAGAAATAATCATCCGTCTGATAATCAGCAGTGTACTGCTCGTCTTCCCTTTCGTTGTAATAGGAAAAGCTGCTGCTGCTTCCGCTGCCGCTTGTCAACGCAACTGCATTAGCAAGGATGTAGGCAAGGCTCTTCTCCCCGTCCGTATGCTTTTTATAAGTTTTATTCCCATTGTCATGTGGAAACGCTTCATCAACGCTTCCGCCCTTACTGAATGATTCGTTCTCGATCACTGTCCGTATGATATTCCAATAGTACACCATGGAATATGCAACCTTCTTCGACTCGTCATTCTCTTTTACCGGCCAGTACTCAGCCCAGAGCGTTATATTCCCGTTGACGGGAGTGTTGAAATCGTAAGCCTTCTCTCCGCCGCCGTCGAGTCTCCATCTTCTGAAACCGAACGTATCTGATTTTGTCGGAGAAACAGGTTCTACGGCACCGTCGCCCGCCTTCACATATTGCACTTTGGGCGTGTAGGAGCCGCCTTTGCTGTCAAAGGTGACAGTGAATGTATTATCCCCCACAGCTGCCGGCTTCCGGTCATCACAGCCGGAGAGCAGCAATACGAGCGCCAGCATAAGACAGAAGATTGTTCTCTTCATTTTCAATATCTCCCGGATAAGAACCGGTTAAAAATACTGAAAAGACAGAGTGGTGTCAATAATGATATCGGAAGTTATACGCCCCGCATCATCTCAATATAACAACGCATGAAATTATGAGAGGCCGAAGACTTCAGAGAAGACTCTATTATTACCGCTGTTCTCTCCGAAGGGGTTTACATAGACTGCAAATTCGATTGTCTTAAATCTATTGAGGAAGCTCTCTTCAATCACTCTCTTGAATGCTTCAGCCACAACGCGCGCAGGATTATGGAATGCCCCGCAGCCGAATGCACCTAAAACGACAACCTCGTTACCCTCACCCGCTGCAATAGAGAGAATTCTCCTTATCCTCTTTGTTTGAAGTTCCATGAGCTCATCGTCCGTGAGATTCACATATCCTGTATCATCAATGCTCCGGGGTCTTCTGAGGTCGGGAGCCGCTGTTGAGATGACATCAACGCTGAGCCAATACTTTTCATCTACCATAAGAGGATAAAGCTCATCCTGTTTGAAGACGATTACACCCGGTGTATAGATCGTGTCATCCGTGTTTCGTCTGTCACATCCGTTACGGTGGGGCTCGTAGTAATTGGCCCATAGGTAGTCCGTGTTAAGACAGGGATAAAGTGTCGAAGTGCGGCAGAGGCTCTCCTCCTGTGCAAAGGATCCTCCTCTCACTCCTCCTCCCGGCGAGACTGCCGAAGCAAAGTTGAGGACAGCCGTCTTCATTCCCCTGTATGCTGCAGCAGCAGCGAATGTACGTTTATCGGAGACGACGATCTCCGCTCTTCCCGGATAGGTTATATTATATGACTGAATATATTCATCCTTCCCGAGGATAAGTTTCTCCTTCCCGATGCTGTCAGCTACAGCTCTTGAAAGAACAGAATTGTCCCTTATCCTTCTCAACGTATCTTCGAATATGTGTTTGTTATCGCTTCTGTCCATATTGTCCCCTCTCTACTTATCAAGGATACATGCTAACTCACGGATTATCAAAAGCAACTTGCTGCTACTCTAAAAAGTCAGCTTTCTGCCAATCGTCGGAAAAATTTCTCGCCAATCGTGGGAAAAATATCTCGCCATCCGTCGGAAATAGATATATCCTAACTATACGGATTAAACAACCAGGCATTAGTTTATTTGAGGTTTCTTGAAATGAAGAATTACAGAAAACGTATTGCTGACGAAATATTATCACGTAAGCTTGAAGGAAAAGGCGCGGTCTTAATCGAAGGCCCAAAATGGTCGGGAAAGACGACCACTGCAGAGCAGCATGCTTCCAGCATTCTTTACATGGATGACCCCGAAAGAAAAGAACAGAACATCTCCCTCTCGGAACTTAACCCCAGACGATTATTATCTGGAGATACTCCGAGATTGATTGACGAATGGCAGCTTGCTCCGAAATTATGGGACGCAGTACGTTTTGAAGTTGACCACAGAGGAGAGGTCGGGCAGTTTATCCTTACAGGCTCTGCTGTTCCTCCGGATACCAGAGATATCACGCACACGGGGACGGGAAGATTTTCTTGGCTGACCATGCGCACCATGAGCCTTTATGAGTCCGGAGATTCTACGGGAGATGTCAGCTTGAAGGAACTCTTCAACAAGACAAAAGATGTTGACGGCTCATCCAAGACAAACGACCTTGACAATCTAGCCTTCCTTGTCTGTCGCGGCGGCTGGCCCAAGTCTTTGGATATGCGTGATGAGATTGCGCTGGACCAGGCGTTTGACTACTTTGATGCTGTAGTCAGGTCCGATATAAATCGTGTCGATAATGTCACGAAGAACCCCGAAAAGGTAAAACGTTTAATGCGCTCCTATGCCAGAAACCAGGGTTGCCAGGTTCCAAACACAGTTCTTGCAGCGGATATCGGAGAGAGCGACATCTCAATAAACGAAGAAACCGTTGCATCATATATCAATGCCCTCAAGAAGATATTTGTTATAGAAGATATGCCTGCATGGAACCCGAATCTGCGTTCAAAAACTGCTATACGCTCTTCTGATACACGATACTATGTCGACCCTTCCATAGCTGTTGCCGCTCTTGGAATCGGTCCCAACGACCTCATAGATGACTTGAAAACCTTCGGCTTCTTATTTGAAACCCTCTGTATTCGTGATTTGAGGGTTTACACGGATTCTTTGAATGGAGAAGTCTATCATTACAGGGACAAAGATGGTCAGGAATGTGATGCCGTAATCCATTTGAGAGACGGCAGATACGGACTTGTCGAAATTAAACTGGGAGGTGATAAGCTCATCAATGAAGGAGCAAAGAGTTTAACAGCCCTGCGTGATAAAATTGACACAAGCAAAATGAAAGAACCCTCTTTCTTAATGGTATTGACGGGAACCGGCGATTACGCCTACCGCCGTCAGGATGGTGTTCTTGTCGTTCCTGTCGGGTCTCTCAAGAATTAGCCCAGGCCTGGTGTCTTTCCTCTTCTTCACGCCATCGAAGTACCTTTTTTGTCTACAAATGCCGTGAACCGTTGATCGTGGAGACGGGATGATGCATTACTTATGGAGTGAAGTGGAGTGAAGTAAAACTTCACTAATACGCACAAACGATTAACACGACAATTGGCATATATGCCGGCTCACAAAAACATATCGCCTTCAACTCAAACATATATCTACTTATATTTAAAGAAATAGTAGTCAATTCTATATAGAGTGAAGCGAGTGAAGTAATGAGTGAAGTAGAGTGAAGTAAAACTTCATTGACTTCACAGTTTTCCTTTATTATGCTAAGCTTATGACTGGAGCAGCTTATGCAGATAGAAGAATTGTTGCCTAATATCAATCTTGAGAACCGGAATGTTGAATTCAAGAGAGTTCTTGATGAAGGTAAGTCTCCCGTAAACGGGAGAAACATTGAAAACAACTGGCTGAAAACCTTTGTCGCATTCGCCAATACGGACGGAGGAACGATTTATGTCGGGGTTGACGATACTTCACATATGATCATATCTCTCAATCATGACGACGCCGACAAAACCATCAACAGGGTTAGACGCCTCGTCAAGGAGAAAATCCAGCCCTCGATATCATACTCAATCGACCCCTTTGCCGTAAAAACAGGTGAAGGAACACGATACCTCCTGAAAATAAGTGTAGCCAGATGTTCCGTTCTTCCCGTCGCACTTCATGAGAACGGCCTTCTGGGGATATATGTACGAGAGAACTCCAGCTCCGTTCTGGCGACAAGCGAGGAGATAAGGGATTTTGTCTATCAAAGTGAAAGTATCCCTTATGACCGCACATTCACAGAGGAATGTTTCAAGAAGGAGAATTATGAACGCCTGTTTTCTTTCTACAGGGAAAAGAACGGTGCCGACCTTTCAGAGAAAGCTCTGATTTCATGTGGATTCATTAACGCTGACGGCATGTTATCGAGAGGCGCACTACTTTTCAGCGACAATTACAATGGCAGCTCAACCAAAATAGTCTGTACACTCTGGCCCGGAACTTCGAAAGGTGACTCCGTACTCCTTGATTCAAAGGAAACCAATCTAAATATCATCGACTCGATTAAAGAGGCTATTGATTTTGTTTCCTTTAATTCGATACGAGGTTTCATTAAAGAAGAAACAGGGCGTAAAGATTTCGTCTCGTACCCGCAGCGTTCCGTACTGGAAGGAATTGTGAATGCTGTAGCTCACCGTAATTATTATATTACGGGAAGTCAGATCGAAATTAACATGTTCCGTGACAGGCTTGAAATAACATCTCCGGGTTCTCTTCTCGGCGTTAGAAGTCTTAAAAGAGAAAAGAACATATCATCAATATTGCCGAGACGCAGGAATGAAGTCATTTCCAAGGTGCTTGAATATGTAAGGCTGATGGAAGATAAAGGATCCGGCTTTGACAAGATAGAGGAGGATTATGCCGGAAGGGGTGATGCATTCATGGCATTTGTCTCATCCGACAGTTCATCCTTTACGCTGACTCTTCCGAACCTCACATTCCAGAGTGGTGTTCTTGATGATGAGAGCCTTCCCGTTGTGCATGTAAATGAAGTCGGAGGAACAGGAGGTAAGAATGATTTGACTATCTTGTCTTATTGCTACATGAAGGCCCGCAGCGCCGTCGAGATAGCCTCGCTTCTCGGCATAAAGCCATCAACATACTTCAGAAAGGAAGTCCTGGCGCGTCTTGTTTCTTCAGGCTTTCTCAATGAAGACAAAACAAACGGCACAGCAATGTATCTGTCAAATCATAACAGGGTGTTTGTTGATTGAGGAAGAAGCCGTGATTTTTCCCTCAAATCTTGTCATGAGAGTGCTGTTTGGAGTTTCTTCCGGATCGATGACAAATGCAACTAAGATATTTCAATAGTTTTGAGGCATCAACGGAATTCCAAGGCTCTCCATGAGCAGGTCGATCTTCTTCCTGTCGTAGCAGTTGTTCTCAATGAAAAACTTGATCGAAACATCGAAGATATTCGATGGCGATAGTGCAAACCCCGCTTTCTCCAACAACTCCTCCGTCTCCTTAAGCGAGAGATTGAGCGCAATGGCAAAAGCGCACACTGTCTCCTTTGACGGCTTGTAATCTCTGTTGCTGTTGATCTTCGAGAAGTGCCTGTAATCAACACCGGCGGCCCTGTATACTTCAGGTGCGGTCTTATTCCTTTCTTTGATAAGCCTCAGGAGCCTCTCGGAGAAAGTCTCCTTCCTCTTTGCTTCTTCGATACGCTCCATCAAAGCCCTCTCCTCGGCAGAGGGTACACGCATCTGGAAGCGGAGCCGATCCTTCACTTCAGGCTGAGGTCGATTGTATATCTCCTCGAGAGAAGCATAGTTCAAAACTATGTATTTCGTATATTGTCTGAGGAGCTCCCTTTCCGACGGATTCTCCATCATTACTCTCTCGATTATGTTCTCCAGTTCTCTTTGTGTCATACTCTACCTCCCACAGGCACCATCTTAGCAGAAAAGGTGATCTTTTGGATTACCCTGACATATGTTCGAACTTTTATTGTCCTCTTGATTTTTCTTTCCCCACATACCACATTAAGAGAGGAGTCTATCATGTACGGAAAAATGCACCAGGACACATTGGATATCATATCGGAGATATTGGCTGCGATACAGCCGGAGGAGGCTGTATTGAAAGCTCTCAAAGAACACACCTTTGCTCCGGGGCGCATTATTCTTGTTGCAGCAGGGAAGGCTGCCTGGCAGATGGCGTCCGCTGCATTGAAGTTTCCGTCTATTAATATCGAGATAGGTATCGTCATTACAAAATACGGCCACTCAAAGGGACCTCTTCCCGGCATAATCATCAGGGAAGCATCTCACCCTCTCCCCGACGAGAACGGCTTCAGGGCAACAAGAGAGGCAGAGAGGCTCGTGAGGGGTCTCACAAAAAACGACACCGTACTTTTCCTTCTCTCGGGCGGAGCAAGTGCACTCTTTGAAGATCCACTCGTTGAAAAGGAAGAGCTTACAGCCGTAACGGAAAAGCTCCTTTCATCCGGTGCCGATATAAAGGAAATCAACACAATCCGAAAAAGGCTCTCTTCTGTCAAGGGAGGACGCTTTGCCGGGCTCTGCTCACCTGCAAATGTATTTACAATTGCTATCTCGGATGTCATTGGAGACTCTCCCGATATGATTGCAAGCGGGCCGACAGTAGTTGACAGATCAACATGTGCGGAGGCTCTCCATATTGCAGAAGAATATCAACTGCCGCTTTCGAAGAAAGGCTGGAGCCTTTTGAATGTAGAAACTCCCAAAGCTCTCGATAACTCAACCTTCGTCGTAAGCGGAAGTGTACTCGAACTCTGTAAAGCGACAGAGAAAGCTCTCACTCTTAGAGGATACTCTACCCTCTTAATCACAAGCGATTTAACAGCGGAAGCGAGAGAGGACGGAGCTTTTCTCAGTGCAATTGCTAAAACACATATAAGAGACAATAAGAAGATGGCTTTTATCCTCGGTGGAGAGACCGTTGTTCATATAAAGGGAAAAGGAAAAGGCGGACGTAACCAGGAGATTGTACTCTCGGCTTTGATAGGACTCAGGGACACAAAAGGTGCTGCGGTATTCAGCCTGGGCTCCGACGGCACGGACGGCCCCACAGACGCAGCTGGAGGATACGCCGACAGCGAGAGCTATAATGCACTCCTGGAGTACGGAATCAAAGCAGAGGATGCTCTCGATAACAACGACAGCTACAATGCACTCAAGGCAATAGACTCTCTCATCTTCACGGGAGCAACGGGAACCAATGTAAATGACGTTTCCGTCCTTCTTCTTGATCCGGCTTTAAAATGTCCTTCCTGAACTGTTTTCAACTCCATGAAAAAGCCGGCATTAAACGATTTACTACTTAAGAGTAGTTCATTCTGTTTAAAGCGGCCGTCGATGAATGCGGAGAGCAACTGGGAAAACTACGCAGGAGAATACGTCAATGCTCCATATATAAAAACACCGACGACAATCAATCCCGATGATCATAACGCAGCGACAAACAAAGTCTTAACGAGTCACCCTGTTGAGAGATCTCTCATCTTCTCCCTTACCTGCGAAACTACATAACATCGTCCTTCAGCGTTTACGGTGTTATAGACTCTCTTATAGTCAAGATCAAAGGCAACAAGAGCGTGAACTCAGTTTACATTCGGTCTCTCGTACCCGCTATGAAAAGAGTACCCTTAGAACCGCTCTAAGGGTACAAGGAAGGAGAACTATGTATATCTCTTATCAAGCATTAATAAGATGACTTTCAACGAATTTCCATACGTCCATGAAGTCCGGGCTCTTCAACACTTCTTCGAAGCCGTCCTTCTCCATTTTTTCAAGAACAGACTCCATCTTTAGTGTGAAGCGGTTGTTGGTTTCAAAGACTTTCACCATGTTCCATCTCGTCGGAGATGTATCGGATGTCAGGTAATCATCGTAGCCGTACTTCTTGAGGTAGTAGACGAACTCCAAGTTCTCAACGATGTGTTTTGCTCCGCAGAAATAATCCCAGTCCCACTTTGCGTCGTTGTCGTTTATATGGACATAGAACGGAACACCGCATGAATGGCAGAGCGCGATTTCCTCTGCGGGATTGCATCCACCGTATGTGGCGTGTCCGTAGTCCATTGTGACGCCGAGGGACTTCAATCCGGTTTCCTTTATAAGAAGAATTGTCTTTGCCGTTGTATCGAGAAAACACTTTCCCCTGATTTCACTCGGCTTGAACTCTATAAACAGCTTGATATTCGGCTTGTATTCACCAGCTTCCTTGAATGTTTCGACAAGACGAGTCCAGTTATCGCCGTAGTCAGCCTGGAAAGCAAACTCATATCCATCCCCGAGCGGGCAGCATGTGACTTTGTCCGCACCGACTTTCTCGGCAAAATCCTTTGCTTCCTTAATAAATCTGACAGCCTTATCTCTGACGCTTTTGTCGGGGCTTGTGAGACCGCCGTTAAGAAACTCAGGCTCAGCCTTCACGTTGGCATTAATTGCGCTTATACCCAGCCTAAACTCCGCCATGAGAGCCTTTGTCTCCTCGGCATCGTTGACCTCATATGGATAAACGCATTCCAGAGCTGTTATCCCTTCGATTTTACTTGCAAGCTCGAACTTCTCTCTGAGAGTACGTGGAAAATTGTATTCATTGAAACGATCCTTGGATTTACCAAGAAAAGATGAAATAACTGAAAACTTCATAAGTTTCCTCCTGTTTTATTTTTGTTTATTATTTCTTTTAAGAAATCGGAAGCTTTAATGTACTCTCCGTCATCGGGAGATGAGAGCTCATAGTCATAGGAGCCGGTGTATCCATTCTCCTCGAGCGCTCTTATTAGTTTTGGCCAGTCGATAGTTCCGTCGCCCGGCTTCTTCTCATCAGCATTCTTCCCGTCGTTGTCCTTTATGTGGGTTCCGTAAACCTGCAAGATGGAAGGTACCTTGTATATATCATCATGCATTATTAAGTTCGCGTTTCCCGTATCGAGATTGAGGCCGAAAGACGAGAGCTTATATTTATCCTTTATCCCGGCAAGCTCTTCGTATCCCATAAGAGCGCCGAAGATAACTTCCACGGCAAAATTAAGACCTCTCTCTTCTGCTTTTTCCGAATAAAAAACAAGCCTTTTTGTGAGATTACGCTTATCTTCTTCTCTATCATTTTCTCCGTTATCAATGTATTTACCGATTGGAACACATATAGTCTTCAGTGTCTTGAAAACGGAGATAATATCGAGAACACGGAGATAGAGTGCGTCATATCTCTCATCTTTGATTGCCTTACTTGTCACTGAGCCCTCCATAAGAAAATGCGCGACAAACATATCCTCTATAAGTCCAAGTTCCCCCGCTCTCTTTTCAATGCGGTATGCATTCTCCTCCCAGTCGACTATCTGACTCTCCTTGAATATCTCCCCCTGGAAGCTCTCAAAGCCGAGAGAGGAGACTCTATCAAGCATTCTCACATAATCGTCTACTCTGTAATCCTCGCCCGAGCGTACAACAAAGAACTTAGGGGATACTCCGAACATAACCTACTCCAAAATCTTGTATTCAAAATTTATTTAATTATACGAGCAATCAACGAGAAGTCAACTGAAAATTTTGTATTCATTTTTTCTTTTCTACTTTTCTTCACTCCTTTTATCATTTAATATTAAGCCATGAACGATTACGAAAATGATGACCAATTGGCAGACCTTGTCACTAAGATATATAACCGGCTGTGTCAGATGATAAGGCACGGCGAACTCAAGAGCGGACAGAAGCTCATACAGACCGACCTATCCCAGCAGCTCGGGGTATCGCGAACGCCGCTTCTTCAAGCATTGAATAAGCTCAACGGAGACCACTTCGTCGTCAACGTTCCACGCCACGGATCTTACGTCAGAGCCTTCACGGATGATGAGATTATGGGACTTGTCGATATAAGGCTCATTCTTGAGAAAGAAGCTCTACTTACTACAAAAGAAATAACAGACGAGGAAAAAGACAAGCTCAACGAATCTTTAAAAAGAGAAGAGGAGCTTTTATCGGATGCTACTGCATTCTATGATGAAGATGTTAAATTCCACCTTCTTCTTGTATCGCTCTCGAGTAACCCTATAATAGTGCAGCTCCTTGAGCCTTTCGCCATACTCTATCAAACGGAAAACAAGGTAAAGTCACCACAAGAAAGCCTAAAGGAACACCGGGATATAGTAACGGCCATTCTTGACGGCGATATAAAGAAAGCGGCCGAACTTGTTACAGAACATCTTACCTTTAACAGCAGTGATATGACACGGGGGAATAAATGAAGTTTACGGATTTTGGAGTTGAAAGAATCGAAAACAAGAGTCTCAAGGATACTCTTTATATCAAGATAAGGGATCTCATCCTCAACAATGAATTCGCCATCGGAGAGAAGATTACAAAAGATGATCTGGCAAAACGTTTCGGTGTCAGCCCTACTCCTGTCAATGACGCACTCAACAGGCTTGTTGGTGAGCATTATCTGACACTTGAAAGCAGAAAAGGCTATTTTGTTAAAGAATACAGTAAGAAAGAATACAGGGATCTCTTTGAAATGCGTGCTGCTATAGAAGGGATGGCGGCAAAACTCATATGCGAGAAGAATAACAAAGATAACATCGAAGAGCTTGTACACATGTTTGACGCCTTTACTAAAGATAATGTCAAAGATAATGAAGAAAGCTACATCGATGCCGATATGGATTTCCATTCCAAGATTATCATCTACTCCGGCAACTCACTCTTCATGGAAACAGCACAGAGCCAGGGCTTCTTATGGCGCTCTTATCAGAAGGGGCTTGCAAAGGATCCGGCAGTGTCGCTTGAGGAGCATATGGCGATAATCGAAGCCTTTAAGAAAAAAGACGGAGACGGGGCGCAGAAAGCAGTACTCGCACATCTGATGCATTCAAGAGAGAAATTCATGGACTAGATATCAGGCCAATGACGATGGAATCAACTCCATTCGATGACAACGGTCTTTCAAAAATTCATATACGCCTCTTCTTTGAAGGCAGGAAAAGAAATAGATCAAAATGCTCTTCTTATTCTTGTCCATTCCCCCTTTTCATATGATATTATAACTATAGACTACATAAGGGAGGCTCTTCATGGCGATAACGCGAGAATATAAAGACCGGCTCTTCAAGTTTATTTTCGGCAACGAAAAGAATAAAGAGTGGACGCTCAGTCTCT
>CAVHKW010000066.1:0-19709 GCA_963636745.1 uncultured Oscillospiraceae bacterium
TTTCGTTATTTTTACGCAAAAAGGCTCATTTTCTGCTCGATAAAACTAAGATTGCCTAAGACATATCGGTAATTTCATGAATGATTGTGTCTAAAGTCTAATCTAAGAATACAGTCAAGGATTATTTATATAATTTTTTACTTATTAAATTTCACAGGCACCTGAAGGCGCAGAAACATCGTCCTTCTGCTGTCATCGAAGATGTTGAATTCCGTCATGATCTCACAGAAATAGTCGCCGCATATGCTCCAGTTGTTCTTTCTGCAATGCTCGAGAAGCATCTTTGCTGATTCTACTTCATCATCAAATGAGCTGAGATAAATGGAGGCATACATATTGCTGTCCACTATCACCGTTGCGTCCAGTTCCTCCTGGTCTCTGTAACCTACAAAGACAAAGAGATCCTTCGGAATGAAAGCGCCCTTGATGAAATCCTCTTCTGCTATCGAGGTTCCGACATTATAAGAATGTGCCTGTGAGAATCCCGATTCCATAAGCGCCCGGCGAAGCCTTATAAGCTCCTTTTCGAATGCTCTGAAGCCTTCAAGGTAGAAATTTACGGTACATGGAACAGCATAGAGATATCTTCTGTCGATGTACTCCAGAAAGACAACGCCCTCCTGAGGAGCCTTTCTGTAGCGCTCTATGGAGAGTATTGCGTTCTCGACGGCATCGTGCTGTGCCTTGAGAGCTCTCATCTCCTTATGAAGCTGCTCGTTCTTCTTTACGAGTATAGTTTCAATGAGGACGATGTCCTCTTTTTCAAGAACATCCTTTATCTCCTCCAGACTCATCCCCAGCTCTTTCATGTAGGCTATCATATCGAGTCTCGCGTTCTGCGCTATGTCGTAGTAGCGGTATCCTGTCTCTTCGTCCTTATACTTCGGCTTAAGTAGACCAAGCCTGTCATAGAGGCGCAGCGTCGCAACTGTAATGTGTCTCATCTCGGCCATTTTCCCGATGGAAATCAGCTCTTCATCCAAACTTAAAGCCATAAAAACTCTATCCTTGGATTAGAGTTTCAACGAGCTTATGGTATTAGTCAACTTGTTTTCTCTCCCCCGCTTCCAACTACGGGATGAATGCACATCTTATGCATACGGCATAAGAATTGTCTCCTCACACATCTCCAGCTTCAATTAACAAATTAATCATCTACTGGAGAAAAAGGTTAAAATTAACCGAAATATCTTATATCTTAATTATAAAAAGGCAATTATAATGTGTTCTAATAGAAATTGTGGTTAAAATTAACCAAAATATCTTCCGGGAGGCTTTTCAAATGGAAAGAGAAATCGCACGGGATTTTTATCTGAAAGAAATCATCAAGAGAGAAAACAACGGTCTCATAAAAGTTATAACAGGTATCCGCAGATGTGGAAAATCCTACCTTTTGAGAAGGCTGTACAAAAAGTACCTCCTTTCACGCGGCGTAAAGGAAGATCATATCATAGAAATGGCCTTTGACCTCTATGACAATATTGAATATAGAAAGGCAGAAGTCTTCTATCCATGGGTTAAAAGCCAGATCAAAGACAAAGAGATGTATTATATTCTTCTTGATGAAGTACAGCTCCTTGAAGAGTTCGTAAGCATACTCAATGCATTGTCAGACAAGGAGAATACTGACATATATGTGACCGGGAGCAATGCAAAGTTCCTGTCAAAAGATGTGATTACAGAGTTCGGAGGCAGAGGAGATGAAATACACATGTTTCCTTTGAGCTTCTCGGAATTCATGTCCACCTTTGACGGCTCCAAGTATGATGGCTGGAACAAATACATTACGTATGGAGGTATTCCTCTTGTAGTTTTATGCAATACCGATGAACAGAAAGTGGCATTATTGGAGAACCTTTTCAAAGAAACATATATCAGCGATATAGTAAGAAGGAACAAAATAAGGAGAGAGGAAGAACTGGAGACTCTATTGAACGTCATTGCTTCGTCAATCGGAAGCCTCACGAATGCAAATAAGCTCCAGAATACATTCAAAAGTGTCACTGCCTCAAAGATCACAGCAACGACAATCACTAAATACCTCGATTATATCGAGGACTCATTTCTTGTTGAAAAAGCGGAGCGTTACGACGTAAAAGGAAGAAAATATATCGGAACACCCGAGAAGTTTTACTTCACTGATCTCGGTCTCAGAAATTCAAGGATCAATTTCAGGCAGCTGGAAGTGACACACCTCATGGAAAACGCCATCTACAATGAGCTGAGAATGCGCGGCTGGAGAGTCGACACGGGAGCATTGACTCTTTATGAAAAAAAAGAAGATGACAGAATGGAGAAGAAACAGGTCGAAGTCGATTTTGTATGCAACAAAGGATCAAAACGCTGTTACATCCAGTCGGCATTCAAGATGACGCCCGGAGAAAAGGAAGAGAAGGAATTGAGACCGCTGAGGAAGATCAACGACTCCTTCAAGAAGATCGTAATCACCTCCGACACACCGTCACCCTACTATACGGATGAAGGCTTTCTTATGATGAATATCTACGATTTCCTTCTTTCTCCTTCTTCCCTTGAAAAAGATTGAGGAGCACACAAAAGGCGCTCCTCATAAATTACTTACTTTCGACACTTCTTGTGACGATTATGTCACTCGAGAGTCCCAGTACATCCTTTATTACAACCGTCCCTTCCTCGACAGGCGCTGTAAGAACGACCTTCCTTATCTCGTCCATGACGGGGAAGATCATATTCTTCGGGATAGCGGAAGTAGTACGTACACTCGCAAGAGGCATCTTTCCGCCCTTTACAAGAACCGAAGAGGCTATCGTACGACTTGGAGATGTAATCTCCTGCTTTATATAATCCTCACCTTTCTTACACTTGTTGCCGGAAAAAGAGAGAATCTTATCGCCCTCGAGAGTTACGTTTATATCACACCCGTTCGGGCAGCATATACATGTATATAACTTTGTCATAGTACACTCACCTCCACATCCTGAGAATCTGTAATCTTACTACCGTCGATATCGATCTCGATCATAGTTGCGGGAATCGCTTTCTGGATTCTCTTCTCCTTGATGATCTTATCACCCTGCTTAATGACAATCTTCGTGTTTGTGAAAGCCTCTCTGACTCTGAGAGTCATAACAAAGTTCGAGGAAGATGTTATCTTCTGGGGAACAACGTGTCCGATTCCTCTTCCCTTCACTACGCTGATACTTCTTCCTTCATCAAAGTTACCGGAGATATAATCCTTTACAGCCTGAGCAAGACTCTCCGATTCCTTGGTAACGGCATCGGCAAGGTCATGTACGTGAAGGACGTTACCGCAGCTGAATATACCCTTGATTGATGTCTGGTAATGCTCGTCGACAACAGCACCGCTGGTGGATGGATCTATTGCGATTCCTGCATTCTCGAGAAGTGTGTTCTCGGGAATAAGACCGACAGAGAGAATGAGAGTATCGCAGGGATAGTATTTCTCGCTTCCCTTAATCGGGCGGTGATTCTCGTCCACTTCCGATACATCGACTCCCTCGATTCTGTTCTTACCGTATATCTTTGTGACGGTATGACTGAGATATAGCGGGATATCGTAATCGTAGAGACACTGCACTATGTTTCTCGGAAGCCCGTTCGGAGTCGGCATGAGTTCGAAAACCGCACTTACTTTCGCCCCCTCGAGAGTGAGACGACGTGCCATAATGAGGCCGATGTCACCCGAACCGAGGATTATTACGTTTTTACCCGGCATCTTGTTATAAAGGTTCATATAAGCCTGTGCCGTACCTGCAGTGAAGACACCAGAGGGTCTTTCTCCCAGGATAGCGATACTTCCGGCACTTCTCTCCTTACATCCCATTGCAAGAATAATGGCCTTTGCTTCATACACAACAACGCCTTCTCTTGTCGATACCTCGACTTCTCTGTCTTTGGTAATTCTCATGACAGTCGCATTTGTTATGTACGGTACATGGTTCTCTTCGATCTCTTTGATGAAGTGCGATGCATATTCAGGTCCCGAGAGATTCTCGCCGAATCTGTCGAGTCCGAAGCCGTCATGGATGCACTGTCTCAGAATCCCCCCGAGCTGGGCCTCTCTCTCAAGAATCACAATATCCGTGACGCCGCTTTTATAGAGTTTGAGCGCTGCACTGAGCCCCGCAGGACCGCCTCCAATTATTACCGTATCGATTCTCTTATTCATTTTCTTTCCTCAACTCCCCGTCGGTTATCCAGGACCCGAGCGATGAATACCTTATATCATCACCGTTCTTCCTGAGCTCTTCTTCAATCAACTTATAAATCTTCATCTGGCAGAAGCCTCCCTGACAGAGTCCCATCATTGCACGCGTGCGGTATTTGACACCTGTGAGGGTTGCAACACCGAGCGGGTTATGAAGAGCATCGATAATCTCTTTCTTCGTTATCTCCTCGCAGGAACATACGACTTCGCCGTAATCAGGGTCCTCTTTGATGAGTCTATTCTTCTCTTCAAGAGGAAGATCTTTGAATCTGACCTTCTTTTCATTTCTTCCGTCAAAGTTCTTGTTGAGGGCGAAATCCTCTCTCTTCTTCATCATATCGATTACGTACCTTGCAAGAGGAACGCTTCCCGTGAGACCGGGTGATTCGATTCCGATGAGGGAAACGAACTTCGGAGCCCTGTCGTCGTAGATATCGACCTGCCAGTCGATAATCTGGCCGTTTTCATCAACAGCCTTGGGCTGTATGCCGCTGAATATTCTGATACGGTCCCTGTCCGAGATATGAGGCCATAGTCTCTCGCCTTCCTTCTTGAGACTCTCGATCTTTCCTTCCGGTACTCCGTAGTAAGTCGGGTCATCCGTATTCTCCGCATCGGGTCCGATTGTGACATTGCCGTCGACAGTCGGAGTAATGTGGATTCCCATATAAACATTACTTGGAACAGGATAGACGGGAAGAGGAAGCATCTTACCCATCTTCTTGTTGAGAATTATGTAGTTGCTTCTTGAGTAGATTACCTTCTTGTCATTGAGTCCTACGAATGATGATACCTCCACAGCACCGAGGCCGGCTGCGTTGACAACCCATCTCGACGAGAAATCCCCGTGATTGGTCTTCACATAGTAGAGGTCATCCTTCCTCTCGATTCCGGTAACCTTGTGGTTGAAGAAGAAATCGACACCGTTCTTCGCCGCGTTCTCTGCGAGAGCTATGGTGTAGAGGAATGGATCCATTATTCCGCTGCTCTCCGAAAGGAGTGCAAATTCTCCCACAACATACGGACAGATTTTCTCGAGCTCTTTCTTGTCGATCATCCTCAGGCCGGTCGATCCATTGACTCTTCCCTGCTCCATTGTCTTCTCAAGCTGGAGCCTATCATCTTCCGTGTTTCCTACAAGGACCTTTCCTGTGCGTATGAAGGGGAAATCGAGTTCGGACGAGAGTTCATCCATGATTCTGTTGCCCTCTACACAGCATTTAGCCTTGAGAGTACCGGTGGGGTTTGCAAAGCCGCCGTGTACTACCGCAGAGTTACGTCCGCTTGTTTCATTGCAGACATCAAGGTTCTTCTCAAGAACTGCAATCTTGAGATTGTAGCGGCTGAGCTCCCTTGCTATTGCAGAGCCTACGACGCCGGAACCTACTACTATGCAATCGTATTCTTTTCTCATTTCATCTCCTCTATTTTGAAAGTCTTATTTAATGAAATATGAAGGGAACTGTTCCTTGAATTCATCCAGTTCCTGTTTCACCTTCTCCAGGTGCTCCTCATCGAGTTTGAGAACAAGATCCGTATCCTTATTCTTGATTGCGTTTACGATATCGATATGTTCCTTCTCGACAGCCCCCAGGATCTCCTGATCCTTATATGAAATCATTCTTATACGCTTGTCATTCCCGGTATGTGCATCGATTATCGCCCACACGTTCTCGAGTTCGGCCTCTATATAGAAGAGACGGTGTAACTCGTCATCGGCCTTATAAAATGAAGGATAATCTTCTTCAAGAAGAGATGCTCTCTGAACAAGGAGGTTGCTCTCAAGGCGGACAACAAATGCCTCTCTCTCCTTATCCGTTCTCTTCTTCTCAAGACATTTTCTTAATGCCCCCAGTTCCATGCACTTACGCATGAATCTCTCTTCCTTGACTATGTCGGTGTCAAGAAAGGAGACCCTTGTCCCCTTCTGAGGGAATATGTCGACGAGTTTATCGCGGCTGAGCCTTAAGAGCGCATCCCTTACAGGGGAGCGTGAAACCCCGTATTCTTCACACAGTGCCTCTATACTCAATTCCTCTCCCGGAAGTCTCCTGAGTTCTGTTATCGACTCCCGGAGATCCAGATAAACATCTACATTCCTCTCTTTTCTCATACTTTCTCCTTTTTATACTAATATATTAGTCACATTTATTAATATGTCAAGCTGATATATTAGAAAAGAGAGGAAGAAAAAAAACAGACGACCCCTCTTTGAAGAAACCCCGCTTATTCTTCATGCCAGCTCTTCTATTTCAGCAGAATGCCTTAAGATGACACCTCCCGTTTTCTTCATAAACTCATTCATTTCATTTTTGATGGAAGGAGGTGTGCCTCTTTTCATATTGCATATGTAAGCAAACTTCTTTTCGAATTTCTCGATGCCTTTAAAGAGATCGATAGTTGAAAGAAGCTGCTGTACTGCCTTCGGTATGTAAGCTTTTCTTTGATTCTTCAATTCGATGAAACAAACACTGCGCTCTGTTGTTATTACGGCATCACAGCGCGATATGTCGCTTCCGTCATCACGCTTGAGTGGGATATTGTTATCGACAGGAATGAACTTATAGTCAATGCGCTTTCTGCTGTAGAGAACTCTTGCTCCCCATATTTGAGGGTTAGCTGTGTCTATATAGACAGGCTTCTTGCCATCCCTGTCGTCGGGGTCCACCAGACCGAACACATCACATGACGGAACGGACAGTTCATATGGAGAGAAATCAATTTTTTCCAAGCGCGGCCTCCGCTTCAAGCAGATCGGAGAAATCGTCATTCGTCTGCGATAATGCCAGATTGAGAACATTATCGTCAGAGGGAAGGCCGTACCGGGACTCCAGCTTCTTTATAGACCCATCCTCCTTCGTCTCGTAAACCGCTATCCCGTTTCCATTATAGATAGAATCCGCAGGGACGATCTTTTCAATCTTCCCGCCCGTTATCCCCATATCTTTAAGCTCTGCCGCTTTGGCTGCAAGAATAAGATATGAAAGTATATAGGGACTGTGGGTCGTCATTATGAGCTTATTCATCTTGTTTTGATTCAGATACTTGAGAAGCTCATAGAGCACAAGCCGCTGAGACTCCGGATACAGATTCTGCTCCGGCTCTTCAACGATGTTGATGAATCTGCTGTTGAAATAATGCTTGAGGAGCTTTTCAATTTTGTCTTCATCACTCTTCAATATCCCGGTATTGAAGTATGTAACAAGCTCTGAAGTAATATATGTAGCCTCCCCGGGGTCTTTTGAATATTTCTTTTCTATATCCTCGATTATGGCATCTCTTTCCTTGATACTCAGTCTCTGGACTTTGCTGTCGAAGCCGGAGGAAATATCATCCGAGATGTACTTTGTGACAATTGAAAGCGGGGCGACAGATTGTATCCCGCTTGATGCTTCGGAAATCGGGAGCATATTGGAATCAGTGAGGACAACGGTCTCAAGAGCATCCTTGTCGTACTTTATGCTCACTCCGGATACAGGAAGGTGGTACACATCTCCGTTCATCTTTCGTCGGGCACTGTTGTACCTGTCCAAAAACAGAGAAAGCATCGGAGGAAGTCCCTTGATTGAGTCTGCGTCTTCAAGCACAGTCAGGAGATTCCTCTCTGACGGAACATACATGACCTTGGGCCTTTCATACTCTTCTGTTCTTCCGCTGTTCTCTTCTGCAGAGAACTCTCCATCCCGATAGCTGAAGTTGAACGACTCTCCCCTGTATTCAAGAATCGTGTCTTTTTTGAAATACCGCCCTATGCGCTGGTTATTGCATATGGTTAGAAAAGTGTCTTTTGAAAATGTTTTTCTCTCAAAGTCTCCCCGTGTAAATGCCTTCTCAAGCCAGATGAATGAAGAATACAGCTTTGCAATCGTGCTCTTACCCGTTGCCTGGTTTCCACAGAAAACTGTGACGGGATAAATCTCAAGATAACCATTATTTGTGTCCAGTCCCCCAGAGACGGGACCGAAATTCTTCACAAGGAGTCGTTCCATTCTCAATAACCTTTTGACATTATTGAATATAACACACATATACCATTAGTGAAACTCTGATTTTTAGAGGCTTCATGTACGGTCAAAGAGCTGTTAGGTAGGAGAGTCAAAGAAATTAAAAGAAAACGGGCTGCCGTTTGACAACCCGCATATAGTCTCATTTCACCCATGGTGGAGTATCGAGAAGAACAGAGAAGAATGAATTGAGGTTATCCTCCATCTCCTTTCCCTCGTATTTGAGCTCTTTAAAGAGATCTGCATCCCTGTTTCTGAGTTTCTTCCAGCTCTCGTTCTCTCTTGAGGGCACTATCGGATAGAATAGAACTCCGTTCTCCTTCGCTGCCTCATAGTCCCCTACAGCATCGCCGACCTTGAGAACATGATGGGGCTCGTATCCTTTTTCGAGTGCCGCCTTTATGCACTCCGCCTTCGTTCCGAGTTCCTGCCCCGCAACAAAAGTAACATAGTCCAAGAGTCCGCATGACTCCCATTCTCTGTAGAGTGCATCATGGGGTGTTGCAGAAACAACCATGACATCTGCAAACTCTCCCAGGTACGACAGGGTCTCCTTGACTGACGGGAACGGTTCGACGCCGTGTACGATTCTTGCGATATTCTCGTCGACCTCTCTCGACCACTTTGCCGCCTTCTTTAGTATCTCGGGCATATCGGGATGAGAGAGTGCATACTCCTCTATAGCTACTGCACTCAGGACCTTCGTGTTCTTCATCCACTCCTTGAGAGGAGTAAGATCGGGGCACTTGTAGCCGCGTTCTTTCACTTCCGGCCTCTCATATAACAGCTCGAGTGTCTTTATGAGCGCCGGAAAGCGGTTTGTCCCCCTCGATGTAGAATAGAGATTGACGAACTCCGCACACTCACGTGCATACCTTGAAACACCCTGGAGTCCCCATACATTCACCGTTGCCGGGCAGAAGCATTCCTTATGCTTCAGCTCCATATTATCGAAAACACACCCGTCGGAATCTACACAGACGAGATAGTCGTGTTTCCTCACCATATCGGTAATACTATTTGACATAATCCCTCCACTTATTTCTCAGAGATGTGTCTCCCAGCGGCCGCACCATACAAGGTCGTTGGCTTTGCCGTGGAACTCGCTTATTCCCACAATCTTTTCAACAGCTGCTCTTATATACTCCCTTGTCGGAGCATATGCGTTGATGAAAGTCTTCAGCATCGGCAGGTCGATAAGGTGGTTGGTGTAGTTGAGTGATACCCCGATAGTCGGAACCTCTCTTACAAACCACGGAAGTTCGCTTGAATGAGATGCCGACCATCTGACTCTCACGTTGTTCTCCTGGGCATATCCCTTCATATTGACGAACATGAATACTACATCGTACTTCTTCTTGAATTCCTCGACACTCTCGGTCTGCATGATGCGGGCTCTGTTCATCACATCCTGCTTCTCGCACTCCATTTCGTAATAGTCTGTGTGTGTGCTGACTTCAAAGCCGACTCTCTCGAGCTCCTCCACGACGATTCTCTTAGTCTTGTCCGTACCGTCGAGAATGGAGATCGGTGCACTCTCGACAAAGTAGAGCATACATCTCTTTTTCTTCTTTACATCAATTGGAAGTGCCTTCTGGGTATCCTTTACAAGCGTGACTGCTTTATCGGCACACCATGCTGCAACCTTGTGGTGCTCTTCGCATCCGACAGTGCTTAATCCTTCCTTCTCGGGGAAGTGGAGGTTGTCGAGTCCGACCTTAGCCTTGAGGCCGAGAATACGATGGAGGGCATCCGAGAGTCTCTCTTCCGTGATCTCTCCGCTCTTATAACCATCCATCATGTATCCGAAGTCTTCGTCCGGAATATTGAAATATAAGAAGAGGTCACATCCGCTCTTTATTGCACCAACTACCTGCTCGCGTCTTGTCGCCTGAGTCGAGAGTCCCGCCATATGGGAGGCGTCTGTCATGACAAGGCCGTTGAAACCGAGTTTTCCTCTCAAGAGGTCATTAAGGAGCTCCGGGGCGATCGTTGCCGGCTTTATATCCTCGTCCTTTATTCCGGGCCTGAGGAGCCTGGAGTAGGATGGAAGACAGATGTGGCCGACCATAACGCTCTCGAGACCTGCATCGAAGAGTGCCTTATATACCTTTCCCCAGTTGTTGTCCCATTCCTCGACGGATGAGTCGTTGCATCCCATGAGGAGGTGCTGGTCTCTCTCTTCCGATCCGTCTCCGGGGAAATGCTTTGTGCAGCATGCTATTCCGCTCTCGTGCATTCCCCTCATATATTCAAGTGCACACTCTATTACGATATCGGGATCGTTGGAGAATGCTCTTGTGTTTACGATTGTGTTTCTCCAGTTGAGAAGGACATCCGAGACAGGTGCAAATGACCAGTTGCATCCGATGGCCTTCGCCTCTTTTCCGGCAACCTGACCCATCTTGTATGCAACTTCCCCGCCCGATGCTCCGCATGCAGCAGGAGTTGCGACAAGAGTTCCCTCTTTGACGGCGCCGTTACCTCCCGCCTCGCAGTTTGCTGCGATGAGGATAGGGATTTTGCTGTTCTCCTGGTAATATCTGTTCTGGTCATATACCTCGCTGAGAGTACCGCCCTGCCATCTGATAGCACTTATATGATACTTGTTGATCATAGAGTCGTAGTGCTCCTTAGTATGGAGGTAGTTCATGCCGATGAAGAGCTGACCTATCTTCTCTTCAACCGTCATTTTGGAAATAGTATCCTCAACCCATCTTATTTTCCCGTCATCGAGATAGAAGGGCTTTGCTTTTAAATCAACCATATTAACTCCTATTTTCTATGCGATATTAAGTCTCTTCTTTTCCTCTTCAGCCACTTTGATTCTCGCCCTTTCCGCATTTCTTTTCTTGAAGAAATATCTGTTGGCAAGGAAGACAAGGAAGAGTACGAATACCGTCTGGTTTACAACACTTGTATTTGCTTCGCTGAGTTCCATAAGCGTAAGGCCGTATGAGAAGAGAGAGAGCGTCAATGCTGCGACGATGACACCCGTCGACTGGTTTGATTTCTCTCCGATAAAGCCTCCGAGCATCATCGCGAACATGTTCGAGACGACGACGCTGTTGCTTGTAAGTCCCATCGTGGCGCTCATCTGGGTCTGGAAGCCTGCATCGATGATACCTGCTATACAGACTAGGCCGCCTGCAAATGTGTAACAGAGGACTGCATGCCTGAAGATGTTTATGCCGCTGTTACGTGCTATGAGCTGCGAGCCCTGTATGGCCTTCATCTCATAACCGAATTTTGTTCTGTTCATGATAACCGAGACAAAGACAGCGACCAGAACCATTACGATTATTGTGAACGCCGTATCTGTCAGGATTTGTGTTCCTGCAACTCCGAAAAGGTTGAGACCCTTTCCCTGGGATACCTGATAGGGAACACATTCCCATACAAGACCAAGACCGACACCGAGAACCATAGGCGGAACTCTCGTCAGAATGAATATGACTCCCGTCAGGAAGCCGAAGAGAAGGCCGAAAAGAAGGGAGAAGAGGAGCAGCCACAGGCCGCTGAGCCCCAATTCCATTGCAATCACACCACCGATGATGGTGCCGGCGAGTCTCTGAGCTCCCAGCGACAGGTCGAATCTGCCGCATGAGAGGTTGAAGGAGAGAGCAAATGCGATTATCGCCGATATTCCCGTATTTCTCACAAGGGTCTTGATATCGAGCATGGAACTGATGAGATGTCTTCCTTTGAAAACAAAGCACACGAGCTCCATCAGGATATAGACAGTAACAGGGAAAGCGATTGTATATAAGACATCCCTGACTTTTCTGTTTTTAAGCATATAACTCTCTCCTCTTTTTTATTCCGGACACACGTCCGGAGAACAATTACTTAAGTTTTGCGGCAATGATTGCATCGATATCTGCAAGCTCTGCAAGTTTCTTTTCGATATCGCGGTATGTAATTGCCGGGTTGTTTTCGACACAGAGTGCCTTGAGGTCATTTCCATCGAGGACATATGTCTCATGAGAATTATCGAGTCTGCTGATATTCTCATATGTAGCGGAGTCCTTACAGAACCACGGTTCAACCTTGAACAGGATTGTGTGGCCGTCAGCCTTCATCTTGTCTGCATGTCCTGTCAGGGCATTGTAGATGATAACTGCACACATACCGTTCTGGATGTTGAGCGGGTTGAGAACTGCTGCGCTGAGAACAGATGTTCCGAAGCTGTCGAGAGAAGAGAATCCTGTGCTTGTCTGCTTCTCGATCGATACTGTTCCGAGGACCTTGATATTCTTTCCCGTCGACTTTTCGACGTCGTTGATAGCATTTGTGAACGAGCTGTAGCTGAAGACAGCGGCAAAGATATCATACGGGCCGTTCTGGAGCTGTGTCTGGGCAGCTGTGATGGCACTTGTTACGTTGAGACCGGGGTAGATGTAGATCTTGATGTCGCTGTTTCCTGTTTCGACTTCGCCCGGGTTCTGGTTGTTGATGATGTCATCGATGCTCTTTGTATATGTAAGGCCGTACTTCTCCTGCATAGCTGTGAGGATTCCCTCGACTGTGTAGTAGTGGGAAGCAGCACCCTGTCCGACAGCTCCGCCTACAGCAGCACCGCTGAAGATGAAGATGGAGTGTTTCTCACCGTCGCTGAGAAGGGAGTTGATAGCCTCTTTGTAAGCTCTCTTCATACCGGTTGCCGATGCACCGCAGTGTCCGAGGTTGTGTTCGATCATTGCAACGTCTTCTGTGAGAGCTGAATTCTGTGTTACGAACCAGATTCCCCACTCCTCAGCCTTTCTCGAGCCCTGGCGTACTGCGTCGCTTGATGTCGAGAAGTTGATGATTCCGTCACATCCTGCTGCATAAGCCTGATCCATGAAGTCAACAAGTCCGTTTGCATCACTGATCTTCTCGGAGAACATGAACTCCATGTTCAAAGCCGGTCCGACTTCTTCGTTATAATAAGTCTTCTGGATTTCCCATGTTTCGCCTTCATGAATGGTTGCGACACCGATCTTGTAGGGTTTCTTTCCCGCATCGGCACTCTCGCTTGAGCCGCCTGCAAAAACAGATGCGACAGCAATCAAAGCGACCATCATAATAACCAATAATTTTTTCATTTTTTATCTCCTTTTTTGTATATATCTAAAATGAAAAGCTCTATTAACCTTCCGGTGCCGGAAGTCCCTTCGGCCTCTTCTGCGCCGTACATACGAGGATGAGGAAGAGGATTCCTCTTATGCCCTGGATGATGCTTGACGATACGCCTATCATCAGGAGTCCCTGATTGAGTACATATACCGTCACGGCACCGACAACGCCTGCAAAGGAGAAGGATTTGCTCCCGCCGAAGATCGACATACCGCCGAGGACGAGGGCAAGCATACAGTCCATATTGAGAGACGAGAGCGTCTTCTCTCCGATGCTGGCTGCTCTGACTATTGCAAGAAGAGCCGCAATACCGCATCCGATTCCTGCGATGAAGAATGCAATGAGAAGGTATTTGTTCTTGTTGATTCCGGTCTGTGCGGCACAGGTGTTGTTCGTTCCGATGAACTTAAGGGCACGCCCCACATTCGTGAAGTGGAAGATGCACACACAAACTATGAAGAACAACGCGAAAGCAATGTACGAGAAGTTGTACTTCGTAAGAGTCTGGATCAATTCATACGGCATCGAAACCGTGCTTCCGCCGAGGATCGACTGCTGGATAGCCGAGAGAAGCGACATCATGACGATGGTGACAAACATGACCTTCACTTTCAAAAGCGTACTCAGGAGCGCTGAAATGACCATTATTCCGGCGCCGAGTGAAAGAGCGACAACTATCATGACAAAGAGCGAGTTCGTCTTGTTGTATGCCATTCCCGCAATTACTGCGCTCAGGACCGTTGTTGCACCCATGGCGAGGTTTACGTTGTTTGTCGCAAAGATGAAACATGCTCCCGTCGAGACAGTTGCTACGATCAGAGCCTGCTGGATAATGACCTTTATACTCTGCCTGGATGTAAAGCGCCCGTTAGTTGCTATCGAAAAGAAAATAACAAGCACAACGAGGAATATGATGGGAAGGAGCTGGGAGAAGAGCCTGCTCTCCATGAATTTCTTTGTCGAGGATTTAACTCTGTTTAGACCTACTGCTGCTGTCATCTCCGTCCTCCTAAATCATGTAATCGATGAGTGCGTGCTCTGTCAGAGCCTCGCTCCTCATTCCCTCGTGGGTGATCTTACCGTCTTTCATGATAAGAACCCTGTCACAAAGCCCTATGAGCTCGGGAAGCTCCTCGGAGATGAGGAGAATCGATTTCCCCGCCATCTTCATGTCATAGAAAAGCTTGTACATACTTGCCTTGACGCCGACGTCTATACCTCTTGTCGGACAGTCGAGGATGAGGATATCGGCATCGGAAGCGACCCACTTGCCGAATACGACCTTCTGCTTGTTTCCGCCGGAGAGTGTATTAACAAGATAGTGCTTTCCTCCGCACTTTATGGAGAGATCCCTTATCTGATTATCGACATAGGCATTCTCCTTCTTCTTCGAAATGAAGTTCAAAAACGACCTGTTGATCTTGTATCCCGTAGATGCGATGTTCTCATATATGGTTGCAGAGAGGCCGAGAGACTCTGTGTCTCTGTTTTTGGATACATATGCCATCCTGTTTGCTATTGCATCCTCGGGACACTTAATTGTGTTTCCTCTTGCCTTGACGGAGCCGTCGAGAACCTTCTCGATGCCGAATATGGCCTTCCCCACATCGTGCATCCCGCATTCGGAGAGGCCTCCGAGCCCCAGGATCTCGCCCTTATGGAGTTCAAGAGAGAAACATAAAAGGCTTTCAAGCGTTGTGATTGTGTCGACCTTGAGGACAACTTCGTCGCTGTATGGATTCATATCGTCACGATAGTAGCCGCCCTTGACCTCTCTTCCGACCATCATCTTTCTGATCTTATCCGGTTCGTACTCGCTCTTCTCGAGTGTTCCTATGATGACGCCGTCACGAAGAACGGTAAGGTTGTCACACTGCTCCATCATTTCGTCGAGGTCGTGTGATATGAAAAGAACAGTCTTGTTCTCCTTTCTCTGCCTGTCCATTACATAGTAGAGGAACTCTCTTCCTTCAAGAGAGAGGGCCGTACTTGTCTCGTCGACTATGAGGAGATCGGGATCCCAGTAGAGACACTTCACGATCTCGATGATCTTTCTCATCTGCATATCGAGACGGGATGTCCTGTCCTGAGCCTTGAACTGCGTGATCTTGAAAGAATCAAGAAGCTGCTGCGCTGCATCAGTCATGGCTTTTCTGTTTACAAAAGGACCCTTAGAAAAGAGCTTTTCATGTCCGAGGAAGATATTCTCGGCAACTGTAATATTGGCGATCGTGCCGGCTTCCTGGACAATCATTCCGATACCTTTCTCCTGAGCAAAGAGCATCGATGAGGGATTCCATTCCTCTCCCTTATAGATCATCGTGCCTTCCGTTGCCTTCTGCATTCCCGCAATTATTGATGAGACAGTGGACTTTCCGCTTCCGTTCTCACCGATGAGTCCGTATACCCTTCCTCTCTCGAGGGAGAAGGAAACGTCCTTCAAAGCGACGGTGACACCGAAGTTTTTGTACATGTTCTTAATCTCGATCAGAACACGGCCGTTCTCCTCTCTGCCCATGGATGACTCCTTTTCTTTACTCATCTCCAGCTCCTTTCCTTACTAAGCGTAAATCACTTTTTTCAGTTGTAAATTGCATATATGACATAAAAGTATTGCAAATTTTTCCATTTATCATGAAAATTAAACAAAAAAGCATATGATTTACGATATTAGAAAAGGCTCATATCTATTCAAACATTCCCGCGACGAGGAACCGAGTATGTCCCAGTCGGTCTTCAAGGAGCACTTCCATCCGATCTACGAACTCCTGTACTTCATAAAGGGAAAAGCAGACTTCACGCTCCGTCAGGAGGTATATCATCTGCAGCACCACAACCTCCTCTTCGTGAAGCCTGGATCCTTCCATAACATCATCATCAAGGAAGTTGTGCCTTACGAGCGCGTTGTCATACGTTTCTCCCCGGACGACATCTCACCAGAGTTGAACGCTTCCATCAACAATCTTCCAAGTGTTTTCGATATAAGAGGGTCCCTATTGGAAAATGAAATACTCCACCTCGACAGCTATGCAGCTCTTCTCACAGAACCGACGAGGGAGAGAGTCTTTCTCTCCCAGCTTACGATAATCCTCTCCCTCCTTGCAGAGAGCGAGACTCTAGGGAGAAAGGAAGACAAGATCAACACGTCGGTTGCTAGAATAATCGAATACATAGATGAACACCTTACAGAAATCCACACCGTTGACGATATAGCAGGGGGTCTCAACATGAGCGCCTCGACTATCAACAAAGTCTTCATGAAACATATCCAGACCCCGATAATGAAGTACATAAGAACGCAGAAATGCATGCTGGCGAAGTCTCTGCTCTCCTCGGGTCTCTCGTCCTACGAGGCCGCAGAAGAAGCAGGCTTCGACTACTACTCAACCTTCTACAGAGCATACAAATCCATCTTCAAGACAGCGCCGATCTTCTCGCGTTAGAGCAAAAAAACATCCTCTGATATCTCACAGAGGATCATCAATTCTGTCCCAAGAAGACACACTACCTGATGAAGTTTGTCGCCTTTCTCTCTTCTTTTTCGGGAAGTCCGAACTCCTTTTTTCCGAGTTCTATGCTCTTGATGAGGAAGGACATGTTTCTTGCAAGTGTCCGCATTGTCTGTCTCCCCTCTTCGTCAAAAGAAGCTTCTCCTTTTGCTCTGCCGTGGATAGAGTTCCAATATTGGCTGGACGCTATCGGCATACCGCTGATAGTGAAGAACTTGTTCAATTCATCGAATGAGGAAGAGCATCCACCCCTCCTGGCACATACGACGCTTGCTCCCACCTTCATGGTCTTATCGAAATGAGTGCTGTAGAAGAGCCTGTCAAGGAGTGCAACCAATGTAGGGTTCGCGGAAGCGTAGTAGACGGGAGACGCGACAACAAGGCCGTCAGCCTTCTCGAAGAGAGGGGCTGTCTTATTGACGATGTCGTCAAAGACACATTTTCCCGTCTTCTCACATGAGCCGCATGCAATGCACCCTCTTATATCTTCCATCCCGACCTGGAGCGTCGTCACCTCTATGTTGTTTTCCCTGAAGACAGCTTCCATCTCGCTTACGGCAACGGAAGTGTTACCGCCTTTTCTGGGACTGCCGTTTATGATCAAAACACTGCTCATATTCTCTCCTGATAGACAATAATGAGCGGTTTCCCGCTCATTGTGTCAAATCAACCTTTGAAAGTTTCTCTGTTTATCCAGAGTCCGAGAGCCGGATTCGGAATAAAGAAGACTTCTTCGCCGTCTACCGTATTATAGCCGTACTTGAGCGTCTCCGGGTTATATTTAGCCGCAACTTCGTCGTAGGAGGCACTCTTGAACCCAACACTCTCTATCTCTTCTCTTGAGATATCTCTTACGGCATAGGTGATCGTGAATCTCCCGTCACTCGAGCCGTGTATTAGATGAGCCGCAACTCCCATGTTCTCCTTGAGGTCATCGTTCTCGTTGAGAAGTTCAAGTGTGTGGATTCTTCCCTTGTAGCCGTACTTCCTGATGAGAGCATCATTCGTCGGGTCCTCTCCGAACTTGTTGACGCCCGGTGCCAGTACGATAAGTTCTCCTCCGTCTGCAAGAGCCATTCTTGTTCTGTAGACACTCTTGTTGCCGAGCCATGTGCTTCTGAACTCCTTCGGATCAAGGTAAACGATACACTTTTTGATTCCCGTATCCACAAAATCGATGTTATGCTCCTGGGCACACTTCACAGCGTCCTCGAGAGGCTTTCTTCCCTCTCCTATGAAGAGGCCGTGTGTCTCGATGTTTCCTCCGGGAGCCGTACAGACGGTGAGCATGTAAAGAATGTGGACAGAAGAAAGGAAGTGTTCCCCGGCATAGTCGAAGACCTTTCTCACCGGAGTGTGATCCTTACCCATCATTCTCTCCATTCCGTATACAGCACCGATTATGTGGCTTTGGTTGATCATCGAGCTTCCACCGGCTCCTACAAAGAGGTTCTTCGAGTGGTTTGCCATTCCGATTACCTCGTGAGGAACAACCTGACCTATCGAGAGCACAAGATCAAAGGATGGATCCATGACCATTCTGTTGACTTCGACATCGACGCTCTTCTTCCATAACCCGTCGGTGATCTCCGAGATATACCCGGCGGGAACCGAACCGATCTTCACAACATCATCTCTCCAATTGTGGGCATGGAAGAGATTGAGAGGTATATCGCCATACATCTGCCTTATCTCGTCCTCGGTCATTGCAACGTGTGTTCCGAGAGCTTCGAGAATCTGAACCTCGATTCCTCTCTCCTCACACCAATGGTAGGCAATATTTGCAATAAGCCCCGCATTCGAGAAGTACCGTGTGAAATCGGGAACTATGAAAAGGACCTTCTTGAGTTTCCTCTCCGAAAGGGCCTCCTCGACCATCTTTTTTATTGTTTCTCTGTCAAGCATATCTCTCTCCTAAGCGTTATAAGTGGATGCGGCTGTGTCTCCGCCTTCACCTGTCCAGTCCGTATGGAAGAAGACGCCTCTCTCCCTGTCGACTCTCTCATATGTGTGGGCGCCGAAGTAATCACGCTGCGCCTGAAGTAGGTTTGCAGGAAGATTCTCTGTCGTATAGCCGTCGAAGTAGCTGAGTGCCGATGAGAATGTCGGAACAGGGATTCCCGAAAGAGCAGCATTCGCTACAACCTTTCTCCATGAGGGGACAAGTGCCTTTATAGTCGAGCTGAAATAAGGATCGAGAAGAAGATTCGAGAGATTCCTGTTGTTGTCGAAAGCTTCCTTGATCTTCCCGAGGAAAGTCGAACGGATGATACATCCCCCTCTCCACAGCAGCGCTATCGAGCCGTAGTTGAGATCCCAGCCGTAAGTCTTTGCAGCGCTCATCATCAATACATAGCCCTGTGCATATGAAATGATCTTTGACGCCAGGAGTGCCTTTCTTATATCTTCAATCATTTCTTTCTTATCGCCTGTGTACTTCTTTCTGTCGATATCGAATGCTTTTGAAGCCTCTACTCTCTCGTCCTTCATTGAAGAGAGACAGCGGGCAAATACAGCTTCACCTATGAGCGTGAGAGGAACACCCTCATCGAGAGAGGAGATTGCCGTCCACTTACCCGTTCCCTTCTGACCCGCACTGTCGAGTATCTTGTCGACAAGAGGCTTTCCGTCCTCGTCCTTCTTTTTGAGAATTGCGCTTGTTATCTCGATAAGGTAGCTGTCGAGTTCCGTCTTGTTCCACGCAGCAAATACCTCATGCATTTCGTCAGCCGTAAGAGAGAGCATATCTTTCATCAATTGATAGGACTCGCAGATTAGCTGCATATCGCCGTACTCGATTCCGTTGTGGACCATCTTTACAAAGTGCCCCGCGCCGTCGCTTCCGACCCAGTCGCAGCAGGGAACTCCGCC
>CAVHKW010000066.1:19953-21965 GCA_963636745.1 uncultured Oscillospiraceae bacterium
TAATCATCAACGGGAGAGCCCGCCTTTACAAGCATCATCACCTTCCTCGGCCGGGAGAGACTCTCCCTCAACTCCTCGAGAGAATGTGTTCCAATGATGTTTTTTCCCTTTGCACGCCCGTTGACGAAGGCATCCACCTTACTTGTTGTTCTGTTATATACAGCAACGGTAAAACCCTTGCTCTCCATATTCATGACTATGTTCTCGCCCATTACGGCAAGCCCGATAAGCCCTATATCAGCCTTCTTTTCCATTTTTTCCTCCCTTTATCTCTTTACTCTTGCGTTTCCGCTGTAGACTGCCATAATCTGCTCCTCGTCCACAGGGGATGCATAGTCTGTGAGGACGGTAGTTGCGAGTGCTCCCGTCGCCCAGCCGTATTTGATGTAATCGCTCTCGTCTTTGCCGCTGAGTATTGCATACAATAGTCCTCCGACAAAGCCGTCACCGCCTCCTATACGGTCCATAACATCGATTTTTCTCGGCTCCTCCAGATACCACTTGTCGCCCGAGAGGAGGATCGCTCCCCAATTGTGCTCATTCGCGCTCATGACTTCTCTCAGCGTCGTTGCGAAGATCTTCGCCTGGGGATAGTCGACTCTGACACGTCCTATCATCTCTTTGAACTGGTCTATCTTCTTTCCCAGGTCCTTTCCGCCTTCTTCAGGGCCATTTATGGAGAGGGCGAGCTGGAAATCCTCCTCGTTTCCGATGAGGATATCGGATAGGGAAGCAATTTCCTTGAATGCCTTAGATAGCTCTTCCTCCCTTCCCTTCCAGAAGGATGCCCTGTAGTTCAAATCAAAGGAGATGAGTGTTCCCGATGCCTTTGCAGAGCGTGCACACTCGAGGCAGAATTCCGTAGTT
The DNA here is from genome assembly GCA_963636745.1 of uncultured Oscillospiraceae bacterium. GTDB lineage: Bacteria > Spirochaetota > Spirochaetia > Sphaerochaetales > Sphaerochaetaceae > Ornithospirochaeta. The sequence goes on from CAVHKW010000066.1 coordinate 20,821, forward strand.
TCCTTACTCAGTGCACATACAAGACCCGAGAGGTGGAGGATCCTCACACCTTCCTTGTTGAAGATCCTCTCGAAATCGAAATCTCTGGCATTAAGAGCGCGTCCCACCTCTCCGCTTCTGTCATTCCATACTCTCGGACCGCGGGAGCCGAAGCCGCTGTCGGCAATATTGAACTGGTGTCTGTAACCCCATGCACCGCCCTGCGCCACCTCGGGTCCTTCATACTCGATATTCCTCGCCCTGAGTTCAGCCTTGATGAAGGAAGCTATCGGGCTGTCCTTGACAAAAGCAGTGAGGACCTTCGTCTTCAATCCCAGGGACGAGGAGACATTGAGAACGTTGCTCTCGGCACTTGTCGCCTGCATCTCGTAGATGTGACTTGTGTGAACAGGAAGTCTGTTGACGGGAGTGATCCTCACGCCCATGCTTGTGGGGCATACAATGTCGTATTTACAGTTTTCTTTCAACTTCATTCCTCACTCCTTTACAAGCTCATGAAGAGTACTTCTTACTGCACCCTTTCCCCTGTTCATGCTTTCAAAATAGGAGATGACCCTGTCTCTCAAAGGAGAAGAGGAGAGATCGTATCCCCAGATGTCGCACCTCGACATAAGAGCATCGAGTTCTCCGCCCTTTAACGGCTTACCGAACGATACGTTACTAATAAGCGCTCTCGCTTCTTCTGCAAGTGGATCCGGACTCAGGACAAACTCCTTTCCCCCGTCGTCGACGGCAAGGAGGTATCTTATCCAGGATGCAAGAGCAAACGGGAGACACCTGAGAGTTGAGAGATCCATTCCCCTCTTCTCGTATTCCTTCACGGTCTCACCGAATCTTATTGCAAGCTTCTGGCTTGTATCTGTTGCGATACGCTGCGGAGTATCGGGCATGAAGGGGTTGGGAAGTCTCTTTGTTATGACATCATCGATGAAAGATTTCGGGGAGAGGATTCCGGGATCCGTTACAACGGGAAGGCCCTCTATGTAGCCCAGTCTCTTTATGTACTTTACGATATCGTCATCCTTCATCTCGTCCGATATCTTTTCAAAGCCCAGGAGACACCCCGAGAGGCTCATTGCCGTATGGAGAGGATTGAGACATGTACATACCTTCATCCTTTCGACCTTTGTGACGGTGTCGCGGTC
>CAVHKW010000066.1:22551-23797 GCA_963636745.1 uncultured Oscillospiraceae bacterium
GCCTCTGCGACAGAGCCGACTATCTCCTTTGTTATTGTTCCGTCACTCTTGAGTGTGACTGCTATGCTGAGGTTGTCGTATTTATCATATCCGGCATCGAGCATCTCCCAGTCGAATGCCTCTGCAACAACTATTCCGCTCTCCTCTTTACCTTTGTTCAAAAGCTCCTGCATTCTTGATGCCGGAAATGCCCTGAATATATTACCGCATCCGAAATGGACCCACTTACATGAAGAGAGTGTCTTCTTTTTCATTTCCGCTACATCAAAGAGTGGGAGAGTATATCCTTTCTCCTCCCATTCGTGACGCGATGCGCCCGTTATTCCCGCTATGCTCAGTTTCATATTATCCTCCTCGAGATCTATGTAAAACACTAATATATTAGTTCTGTTTATCTTAAAAACACAACCGCTAAATTGATTATAAAGCAAAAAAACGCTTTTACCACATTTATGTTGTTTTTGTTTCGGGGGTCTGAAAACCCATCTTTCCCGCTCTCCGACAGAACTACACGCCCCTTGTTGTCAAACATACCTCCCGGGAAGGGAGGTATGGTGTTTATCAGGACAGATTTCTCTATCAGATTTTGTCAGCAAAGTATTGGTTGATCGCCTCTGCCATTTTCTCGTTGGCTTTTTCGGCTGCCGCGCTGTCTTTGAATACAGTTGAGTCCTTGGATGTTTCCTCAATTGCCTTCTTCCAGCTTTCCTTTACATTCTCGAGTGGAACACTCATGAGAACGTTGATTCCGCCTTCAGCATCTTCCCACATATCTTCCTGCATAATGCCGGTGATGAGGGCCTCAGCTCTCTGCACGGAAACAGTTGTCATTGCATCATATGTCTGAGTATCGGAATCGGAACCTGCGTCGTTGGCATAGTTCGTTATGACTCTGCTGATGTTCTCGGAAGTATACTGTGCAATCGAATTCTTTGCATTGACCTGTGCTCTTGTAATCGAGTTCTCCCTCTTCGACATTTTGCCGTATCCCGAGACATAGAGCTTGCCGTCTGCCTCTCTTGATGTGCCGACCCAGTCCGGCTGCGGAACACCGTTCTTCCCCAGAACCTTTTCATTCTGTGCAACAATAGTCTCATTGCTTTCCTTAATAGGTGCCTTTGTCGAAGCACAGCCGACAAGAGCAAGAACCAATAAAACAGAGACTGCCAATAATGTGAGTTTTTTCATTCTTCACCTCCCATAAATATTGCGGGACAAAAGAAAATACTGTTTTTATCCCCCCGTA
>CAVHKW010000066.1:24437-30530 GCA_963636745.1 uncultured Oscillospiraceae bacterium
GCAAACCCTGCACATACCCCGATTCCTTCAAAGAAGACGCTCCACATGCTCTGGTCCATGTAGGATGTGGAGTATTCGATACTTTGAGCGAGGTAGTCGTAGATGTGATAGAGCTTCTCCCAGTCGCTTTTGTCATTCTTCAGATAGGACGAGAATTTATCCACAAGCGATATGAACCTCAATTGATCCTCGTAGAGATTCTCCCTGTGGGTATAGCTGAAGATGATGCCGTGTTTCTTCTCTCCGTTTTCGCAGTAAGTTCTGTAGGTTATCCCGTTTCCCGCCCAGAAGATCCCGGGGTGGTCGTCGAGGTAGCCCATGTAGATACGGAGAGAGTCATCGCTCGAGAAAGAAACATCATCTATCTCATCCTCTGTGTGTAATACTGCCTCCCCTATCCTCGAATAGAGCTCCTTCTCACGGGAGGAGAGAGAATCATAGAACCATGTCGACGATACGGCATGAAGAGAAAGGGAGAGAAAGAAAAGAAGAATGACAAGAAAGAACTTCCTCTTCATCTCTCGCTCTCTTTGTGTGACAAAATAACTCTGTCGACTATCCCGTACTCCAGGGCCTCCCTGCTCGAGAGAGTATAGTCTCTCTCGGAGTCCCGGGTTACCTTCTCTTCGCTCTGCCCCGTTCTTTCTGCTATGAGCGCACATAACTCCTTTTTGCGGCGTGTCACTTCAGATGCGAATATCTCGATGTCGTTTGCCTGCTTCAACCCGTCCCCGAGCCCCGCAAGGAGCTGGTGAATAAGTACATAGGAGTGCGGGAGGATCTCCCTTTTTCCCTTTGTTCCGCACATAAGGATGATTGCCGCCATACTGTATGCCTGGCCGACACATATTGTCCTGACATCACACGAGAGAACATCCATAGTGTCGATCATCGACATACCGGCTCTCACGTCGCCTCCGGGTGAGTCTATATATATGACTATATCCTCATCCGGGGAACTCTCCTCCATTTCAAGGAGTGCAAGATTGAAAAGAGCTGCAGTCTTACCAGTTATTACGGCACTGAGATATATCGTCCTCTTTTCCTTCATTACATATATACCGTAGGAATCGAATATCTTGATTGTCATCAAATCGTCCTTGTCCATGTTAAGTCCTCCCCTTTCTATCTTCTCTTCTCATCCTGTTCTTGAAAAACGAGTGCAGTATTCCGTTGAGTTTTATAAGGTTCTCCTTGTCCTTCTTCTCCTGTTCAGTCATCTTCTTCGGTCCTTTTTCCTCATCGTCGAAGTTGTAATACTCCTCGTCCCCGAAGAGCTCCTCATCGTCGTCTTCCGCCGCTTCGTCATAGGTGAAGTCGAACTCCTCCTGACCTGAGTTCCTGTACTTCTCGTATTGCTCCTTTATTTCAAAGAGGGCATATTCAAGAGCCTCAATCTCTTTGCTGTAGATGTAGCGCTCGTCATCTTCTCTCTCGAGTGCTCTTTCTATGTCAGAGCGGTTTTTGATAAAGTCCTCGAAGAGCGTGCTCCTCTCCGCGTCTCTAAGCCGTCTCTCCCTCTCCTTTGAGTTCCAGGAGGACAATATATCCTGCCTGACACGCATCGAGAGATCGAGGTTGCGGTCATCAAATGTCTTCGGAGGAGAGAAGAGAGTTTTCAATATGAGCTTAAAGAGGTAAATTTTGGCTTCAGCCTCAATGGGCGTACATATCTCGTCTTTGTCCCTCCCGGAGACTATGTCGTCTATATACCCCAGAGAGTTGTCGTTAAGTAGATATATATTCCTCATTGCATAGAAGAGTAATGCGTCCCGTGTCCTGTCGAGGCTGGAGAGGCTCACGTCTCCCGCTCTCTCTTTCTTAATTGCATCTTCCATCATTGAGACGAAGGAAACCGGTTTTCTCTCCTTGTTTCTGCTCTGGGGAGGAAAAGCCTCATCCTCTACATCTCCCTCTCCGTAGTCCACATCAAGATAATCGGGGAGCGTGCAATACTTAACGGGGCACCCTTTTATGAACACAAAGCTCTCTCCCGTCTCGAGCATCTCGAGGTCGCTCATGGAGACAAGAGGCATGCTCTTACCTGTATATGTCTCGACATAAGTCCCCGCGAGCATCTCGAGCATCTTCAAAAACTCCGTGTTCCTGCATCCCATGAAGACCCAGCTCTGACAGTTCGATCTCAATATGGCGGCGCCGTTTCTGCCGTAGACCTTCTCAAGCTGATCAACATCCTGACAGACAAGAAAGAATCTCATACCGCGGCTCCGGGACGCCGTAAGCATCGATGCTATGTTGTCGAGCCTCGCAAAGTTCGCAAACTCATCGAGTATGAAGTTCACTTTCCGTTTGAGCATTCCTCCGTTTTTGTAGGCAAGGTCGCAGAGAATCGAATAGATCTGGTTGACGAACATCGTCGCAAGTGGATAGAGCGTCTGTATCTCATCGGGAAGGATTATATAGAGTGCAACACTTCTCTCTCCGAGAGATGTGATATCGAAATCGGAGGAGGAAAGAAGAGTCTGTACAGCCCTCTCCCTGACATATGCAGAGGCCATTGTATGGGCAACCGATGCAACTCCCGCAAAGGTCTTGTCCGCTGCGATGCACACTACTCCCTGGTAGTTCTGACGGATGGGAGAATTCTCGTCAAGGCCGTTGAAAAAGCGCATGAAGAGCTCAACGTTTCTGTCTCTTACAACTCTCGGGTCACCGCCTTTTGATGATATTTCGATCCTCTTCTGAAGAAGCGTCGTAACTTCGCTCTCGAGGAGAGCTATGTTTGAGAATGTGAGATCCCCCTTCTTTCCGTAATCGAGAATGGTCATGGCAATGGCTTTGATATACTGCTTCCCGAGCGACGCCCAATACTTGTCACTTCCGCTCTCGACACCCTGAGCCATCATATCGATGATCTCCTCAAGCATGATGAGGCCCTTGTTCTTCTCGTCCTCATCCTTCGAGAAGTACATCTTCTCGACTACCATCAAAGGGTTCCATCTGTCGCCGTTTCGAGGATTACGCAGGTTGAGTGCTCTTATCTCGTAGCCTTTCTTCTTCAAGGCCCCTGCAGTCTTCTTGTAGAGCTCCCCCTTCGGGTCCGAAATGACCATCGACTCCCCCGTCTTTCCGATAAGCTTTATCGAGGGAATTATGAGGCGCCGTGTCTTTCCGCATCCTGTGTCTCCGATGATGAGTGCGTGCTGTTCGGGCTTTGTTGTCGAGTATCTGCCGTCTCCCTCCCAGTCGAGAGGAAGCCCCGTGTACTCAAGGTGTTCGTCCCCGGCATTGACACTATATGTATGCTTCAGAAAATTCCCGGGTGTGGCATAGTCCGTACCGCTTCGTCTTATTCTCTTCTCCATTACGCCTCCTAATAGCCGAAGGATCCTCTTTTCTTACTCGTTTTCTCTTTCATCTCTCCGCATTCAAAGACATATGAGATAAGTGTGCGGCTGCTTCTTGAAAAGAGCTTTTCCATCCTCTTCTCGAAAGGAAGGACATCCTCCTTATCTCTCAGGACAAAGAGTGTGAACTTGATCTCCTCGTTCTCCTCGATGTAATCGAAGAGGCTCTCGAGTTTCTCCTTCTCCTCTTTCTCTATGTAGGATGAAAGATCTATTGCAAAGAGTCCCGAGAAGGCATGGGTGAACCTGTGTACACGGAACGGGGACTGAAAGAACTCACCGAAGGACGAAAGAGAGAGACTCTCCTCGGGGTAGGAGAGAATAAGAACATCGTCATAGCCCGAGTTATTGAGAAAGTTATAAAACTCCTTCCTTTCGGGAAAAGAAACCCTTACATAGTCGATTACAGATTTGTCTTTCATATCCCCCCTCCTTTCTTTCTAAAGAGGACCAAAGGCTCCGAAACCTATTGAGAACGAGACCTTCCCGGTTGAAGTGTTCACCATGCAGCCTCCCGAGATAACAAGAGGCATTGCACTCTTGTTGCTGTGATCATATAAATCAATTGCGATATCGGGAGCGATGAGGAAACTGCTTCCGTTAACTATTCCCATTCTTAATGAAAGCGCAGCCCTCTCGAAGAGTTTGACGCCGATTGACGGCATGAGTGCCGCCTGGAAGCCGAGAAGAGAATACTCTGCATTGGTGCTGAAAGCACTCTTATCGGGATAGAGCACCGAGAGATAGAGTGCAGCGCCGAAGAAGAAATTGCCGCCGATAAAGAGATCCGGCTCCACCTTGATTTCAAACGCCCCGGACGTCCGTTCGTCGTAGCTTTCGCCGAAGGTAAGAAAAGTTCGTACATCCAGGTAGAACGAGAGCTTCACGGACTCCTTTTCTTTTGTTCTCTTTACCTCAATGGTTTCAACCGTCACGCTTTTTTCTGTCTCCTCGCTCTTTATCTCTTCTTCAAGAATAGCAGGTGCCAGAGCTTTTTCCTCTTCTTCCTTCTTTCTTGCTGCTTCTTCTTCCGTCTGTTTCTTCCGCGCGTCTTCCGCCTCAGCCTTTCTCGCGGCCTCTTTTTCCGCTTGAGCTCTCGTTTCCTCCGTCTCAAGCCAGGAGTAGGACGAGAGGTCTCTCCATTCGACCTTTCCTGCATCCAGATAAGTTATGATGGGATAAAACCCGTCGATAAGGCAGTTTCTGCCCTCGATCTTTACATAGAGGTCCCTGATTCTGCATTTGACAAGTCCCGTCGATTCATCGAAGGTGACGGAGAATGTGAGCGTACTCTCGAGATTCGACGCTTTGAGTATTTTCGTATACTCGTCTATCTCGCTGTTGTATCTTTCGGATGCAAGATACTTGAGTCTTGCGGGCTCCCTGAGAGGTATGGTATTACCGGTAACCGAATTATAGGTAAGTTTCACATCCTGTTCTACTTCGAGAAAAGGCTCGGCTATCGTGAGTTTTGAATACCATGTCTGTTTTTCCCCGTCGTAGTTGAACTTTGACGGAAGATAATGAGAGAAATCGCCTTCTTTCGACGAGAGATGAAATTTCTTCTTTTCCAGGAGTCTGACGGCAGAAATAAAATAGTCGTACTTCTCCTGTATGACAGCGCATAGACTCTCGTCGATTATTTTATAGATGTCCTCTTTCTCCTTATCCTTCTCTTCTCTCAATTCAGCGATCTCCATCTTCCTGATCTTGAGCGCGTCCGATGTTGGATTACCTTCATAATCAATCAACCCGCTCGGATAAGGCCTTGTCTCTATGGCGTTCTTTCCCTCTTCAAAAGCCTTCTCTATCTTCTCTGCTTCTTCTTCTCTTTTCGATTCATATAAATCAAGTAATTCCGAGAGGTTGTAATTTGCTCTCATGACGACACCGAAGCATTCCCTGAAGCCGTCAAGATCGAGGCCCGTTGAATTCTCACTCTCTTCTTCGTCGTCGAAAGAAGCGGCTGCGTCTTTAAGAGCAAGCCCGGTCTCCATTTCATTCTGGAGTTTCTCCATTTCTCTGTTCTCTTTCTGGGCAAGCTTCAGCGCTTCCTGCTCGGCCTTGTTCTTTTCAATTCTCTCCTCAAGCTCATAAGAGAAGCTCTCCGCACTTATTTCATTCTGTTCTTTTATCTTGAGAGCACGCTTATCATATTGGAGGAGGTCGTATGTCGGAAAATCGTCCGGAAGGGCGATGGAAGCGCTCTCTCCGCCGAGATTGACGAAGATATCCCGGTAGAGCTTGTAGACTGGATAGTGCTCAAGGACATTGTCGAGGGCTTCTATCAACTCCCTTGTCGAACCTGAAGCTTTCTCACTTTCTTTATAGCGGGAATAGATCCCCACAATACTCTTTCTCTCGTCATCGGCCCTTCCCTTATAGAAAGCGAGTGTTTTCTCATCTCCCTTTATTTCGGCCCTGACGAGGAAGACATCATTACTGTAAGAGACAACTTCATACTCGAAATTGGGAAATTCTCCGACAACTGAAATCTTTGTCTTTGAAGAAGTTGAGAATGTATCCTCAGTCACACTGCCGTTGTTTTCTTCAGAGTATTGATTTGTTTCACTCTCCACCTTGAAAAAGACAGGAAAAACCATTTCGGCAAGTGCTGATACAGCCTTCTCCTTTGCGTCGTTTTCCGTCGCTCCCTCTCCATATGCAGTGAAGACTCTTACATCTGATGCGAAAGAGAAGAAAGCGAGAGATAAAAGCAGTAAAA
>CAVHKW010000067.1:0-2272 GCA_963636745.1 uncultured Oscillospiraceae bacterium
GCACCGGGAGTTGTGGCTTGAGCATCAGATCACAATGGCCATTGACACGATTTCAATCTACACTCTTTCAAACTGTCGCTGTTTTTCAACAAGTGAGATTGCCGTGAGGCGTTGTGAAGGCTGGGCATTGATTTGAAGTTATCCGGCTTTCTTTTTGAAAAAGTCATAATTGTTGAGAAAACGGAGAGTTGAGGACTTGATTTTTCTTAATCCTAGACTAATATATTAGTACATTACAAAAGGAGAATATAAGATGAAGATGACATTGAGGTGGTTTGGGAGCGGTTTTGATTCCGTTACTCTCGGCCAGATAAGGCAGGTACCCGGAGTCAGCGGCGTTATTACGACTCTATACGATATCCCGGCAGGGGAGGTTTGGCCGAGGGAGAGAGTCAGGGCGCTTAAAGAGGAAGTGGAGAAGAGCGGGCTGAAGATTGAAGGAATAGAGAGCGTGAACGTCTCGGACGCAATCAAAATCGGGTCGGAGAAGAGAGACGAGCATATAGAGAACTATATCAAGTCTCTCGAAGCTCTCGGAGAAGAGGGAATCAATGTAGTCTGCTACAACTTCATGCCTGTCTTCGACTGGACGCGTACGGACCTTGCAAAGGTACGCCCGGACGGCTCGACTGTACTGGCATACGACCAGAAGGTTGTAGACACAATCAACCCCCAGACATTCTTCGACCAGACAACGGAGAGAAGCAACGGCTTTGTAATGCCCGGGTGGGAGCCGGAGAGACTCAAGACTGTGAAGTCGCTCTTCGAGGCTTATAAGGATATAGACAGCGGGAAGCTCTTTGACAACCTTGTATATTTCCTGGAAGCAATAGGGCCTGTCTGCGAGAAGTACGGTTTGAAGATGGCCATCCATCCCGATGACCCGGCATGGCCTGTATTCGGATTACCGAGAATAATCACAGGAGAGGAGTCTATAAAGAAACTTCTCAAGGCTGTAGACAAGGATTACAACGGTATTACCCTCTGTATGGGTTCACTCGGCACCAATCCCGATAATGATATCCCGGCAATCATCAGAGCGGCGGGAAAGAGAATACATTTTGCACATGTGAGAAACCTTCATCATTTCAGTAAAGGTGTTTTCGAGGAAGCTGCACATCTATCGTCAGACGGCTCGTTCGATATGTATGAGGCCGTGAAGGCTCTCCATGACACCGGATTCGACGGACCTGTCAGACCCGACCACGGAAGGACGATCTGGGGAGAGAAGTGTATGCCGGGTTACGGTCTCTACGACAGAGCTCTGGGTGCTGAATATATCCTCGGTCTCTGGGAAGCTGTAGATAAGAGCGAGAAGCGCGGAGTATGAGAGAAGCGGGAAGAAAAGATGTTTATAAGGCCCTGAGGGAGAAGATAACGCTTCTGAAACTTCTTCCGGGAGAGGAGCTCAGCGTCGAGAAGCTTACAGAGGAGTACGGAGTGTCACGCTCTCCTCTGCGGGATGCGCTCCTGCGACTCGAGAGGGACAGACTCGTCGACATCTTTCCGCAGAAGGGTACAAGGGTCTCGTTTCTCGACGAGGAGATAATCGGAGAAGAGCGCTTCATGCGTAAATGCGTTGAACTCGGAGTCGTCGAGAAATGCATGAAGAAGGAGAGAAGCGATAAGGAGAGGGAGGCTTTTGTAGTGAAACTCGAGAGCAACCTCCTCTTCCAGAAGGCGGCTCTTCTCGAGGAGGACTACTCCTTGTTCTACAGGGCGGATGACGACCTCCATCACATCTTCTACACGGAGGCGGGACTCGAGAATGTCTGGGTCGTCGTTGACGCCCACACAGGCAACGACAAGAGGATAAGAATGCTCTCCTACTCGGATAAATCAATCATCGAGGGAGTAAGAGAAGAGCATATCAAACTGGTGGAGGCCATCAAGGCCGGAGACTATGAGGCTGTAATGGAGACGGAAAGACGGCACCTGGAGAAAGTCTCGAGCGAGCTTGATACTTTCAAGGAGCAGTTTCCATCCTATTTCATAAATAAAGGAGAAAGAAAATGAAATTATTGACCAGGGATCTTGAAGAGATCAGAAAGAGCGGAACAAAGGTCTATTCCTTTGACAGGGATTCCGTTACCGCCGCTACAAAGACAAGGCCTCAGTGGATACACTTCGGTGCCGGAAATATCTTCCGTATATTCCCCGCCGCGCTGTGCCAGAAGCTTCTGGAGGAAGGCGCAATGGATACGGGTATTCTCGTTGCAGAGGGTTTCGACTATGAGATTGTGGACGATATCTACCGCCCGCACGACAATCT
>CAVHKW010000068.1:0-8643 GCA_963636745.1 uncultured Oscillospiraceae bacterium
AGATCGGGTCGTTGTAGTCAGCAAGCCAGCCGTTTCTAGCGATTGAATAGTCACCGGCCTTTCTTGTGTTGAGGAAGGTGTTCCACTCCTGGTTGACAAGGTTCATTGTGATTCCGAGAGAAGCGAATGCGCTCTGGAGGTACTCACCGATAGCCTTGTGGCCTGCGGATGTGTTGTAGAGATATGTGAGAGTCGGGAAGTTTGTGAACATACCTGTCTTCTCGTCATAGTTGTAGTACTTCTTGAGTGTCTCGACAGCCTGGGCATAGTTGGACTCGACTGCATCTTCAGATACATCGTAGTAGCCGTAGTAGCTCTTGTCTGTGCCGCCTGCTGTCTGATAGAACTGGCTGCCGTCAGCGTTTGTCATACCCATTGCAACGAATGAGGATGCCGGTACCTGACCTGCCTGTCCGATCTCTTCGCAGATGTAATTTCTGTCGATGATGAGGCTGAGAGCTCTTCTGATCTCTTCTCTTGCCTCTTCAGCATCCTTACCTGTGAGCTTTGATGAGGAAGGAAGAATATCTTCGTTTACGTTCCAGCATACATAGTATGTTCCGATCTGGCCTGCAACGACGAACTCTGTAGGATACTTGACCTTGAGAGCAGGAATTTCCTCTGTCGGGACATCGTCGATGAGCTTCCATGCGCCTGTCTCGAAGTTGGAGAGCATGTTGTTGACATCGTCAGAGAGGTAGAACTTGATCTCGTCCATTGTAACTTCTGCTGCATCAGGATGCTTCTCGTTCTTCTTGAGTGTGATGACTGAATTGTGTGCCCAGTCAGCAAGGTAATACATACCGTTAGATACATATGTTGAAGGATCTGTTGCCCAGCTTTCGTTAGCAACGACATCCTCTCTTACAGGGAAGTATGTCGGGAATGCGAGAAGCTCGTTCCAGTATGAGATGTAGGAAGATGTTGTGACTTCGAGTGTGCTGTCATCGAGAGCCTTTACAGCCAGGTCATCAGGATATCCCTTGACAACTTCGAACATGTAGCCGTAGTCAGCACCGAATGATGTTGATGCTGCTCTCTTCCATGCAAATTCGAAATCTGCAGCTGTTACAGCCTTTCCATCGGACCATACAGACGGTCCGATCTTATATGTATATGTTACAGAACCATCTGCGTTCTCGACGCCCTTGACGAGTTCCTCGGCAACATCCGCAACGATCTCGAGGTTGCCCTTATCGTCCTGAGCCCACTTTGCAAGACCGCTGAAGAGGTGTGCAACAAGTGTAGCGCCGTCGACTGAGCTGTTGAGAGCCGGGTCGATTGTATCAGGCTCGGAAGCGATACAGACAGAAATAGATGTAGGCTCAGCAGCCTTTACAGTTGTAGAAGCTGTACTTGCACTTGAAGAAGCAGATGTAGTTGTAGTAGTTGTTGAAGCACTCTCACTCTTCGAGCAGGATGCAAATGCAAACAACACACAAAGAGAAAGAAGTATCAATAAAGTTTTCTTCATAGTTATCTCCTTATAGGAATTTTCTAGAAATTATACAAATACACAAAATAAAGGCAATAGATTGCAGGGGAAAATGATACATTTAACCGTATAATTATGCATTTGTTATTCAAGCAACATCTTTTCCATTCAATTTCACACACTTATACGACTTTAATTTGATAAAAAGATATTCATACCCCATAACAAAATAGGGCTGTCTTCTTCAGACAACCCCGTATTTTACTTAACAAGATGGCAGGCGACAAAGTGACCTTCTGCGACCTCTTTGAACTCCGGCATGCTCTCCTCGCACCTCTTCTCCGCAAAGCGGCAGCGTGTCCTGAAAGGGCACCCCGACGGAGCGTTCAGAGGGGACGGAATATCGCCGGAGAGCACAATACGCTTATTGGCCCTTGCGACCTTCGGATCGGGAACGGGAACGGCTGAGAGCAGCGACTGCGAATAAGGGTGGAGCGGATGGGAATAGATCTCCGCCGCATCTGCAAGCTCGACCATCTTCCCGAGGTACATGACCGCAATCCTGTTGGAGATGTGTCTCACGACAAGAAGGTCATGGGCGATGAAGAGATATGTCAGGTTCATCTTCTCCTGGAGCTCTACGAACATGTTGATTACCTGTGCCTGGATCGATACATCGAGAGCACTCACGGGCTCGTCACAGACGATGAACTCGGGACGTACTGCGATTGCACGCGCTATTCCGATTCTCTGTCTCTGACCGCCGGAGAACTCGTGGGCATAACGTGAGGCATGCTCGCTGTTGAGGCCGACATAGCTCATGAGCTCGAGTACACGCTCTCTTCTCTCCTCTTTGGTCTTGTACATTTTGTGTATGTCGAGAGGCTCTGCGATTATATCTTCGACAGTCATACGCGGGTTGAGAGATGAATAGGGATCCTGGAAGACCATTGTGGCCTTCTTGCGGTAGTCGTTCATCGTACTCTTACCGACCTTCATACCGTCATAGATAACCTCTCCGCTTGTGGGTTTGTATAAGTGGAGGATTGATCTTCCGGCTGTTGTCTTACCGCATCCCGATTCTCCGACAAGACCCAGCGTCTCACCTTTCTTTATATTGAAGGTAATATCATCAACGGCCTTGAGAGGTTTAGTCTTGAAGAGTCCCATGTTGATATCGAAATACTGTTTAAGGTTCTTTACTTCAACAAGTGTCCTGTTCTCCATCATCGAGCCTCCTTGGTGAGAGTACATGTGCCGTCTTCAACGGCCTCTTTTACATTCATCCAGCAGGATGACATATGGTCCTCGTTGATGAGCATCCTTTCGGCACGCTCCCTGAGGCATATCTTCATTGCATTCTCGCAGCGCGGTGCAAAGGGACACCCTTTCGGCATATTCAAGAGGTCTATCGGAGTTCCCGTGATAGGCTGGAGCTTATGTCCCGCCGTATCTGCTGTCGGAATACTTCTCATGAGACCTTTCGTGTATTCGTGTCTGGGGTTGTAGAAGATCTCGTCGGCAGTTCCCTGCTCGCAGATGGACCCCGCATACATGACGATGACTTCATCGCACATCTGTGCGACGACCCCGAGGTCGTGTGTGATAAGTATGATCGCCATACCAAGCTTCTTCTGAAGATCCTTCATGAGGTCGAGTATCTGGGCCTGGATTGTAACATCCAGTGCGGTTGTCGGCTCGTCGGCTATGAGGATATCGGGTTCACATGCGAGAGCCATGGCAATCATGACACGCTGTCTCATTCCGCCGCTGAACTCATACGGATACTGCTTCATACGCTTCTCCGGCTCGTTGACATTTACAAGCTTGAGCATCTCTATTGCACGCTCTCTCGCCTCTTCTCTTGTGCGGTCGGTGTGGAGGAGTATCGCCTCCATGAGCTGGTGCCCTATCGTGTAGGTCGGGTTGAGAGAGGTCATAGGATCCTGGAAGATGATCGATATCTTTCCGCCCCTTATATGGCGCATGGTCTTTTCACCTGCTCCGACAAGCTCCTGTCCGTCATACTTTATGGACGAACCTTCTTTGATTACAGCAGTAGATGCAAGAATCTGCATGATCGAATATGCCGTGACACTCTTACCGCTTCCGCTCTCTCCTACTATTCCCAGGACCTTACCGTGGTCGAGGAAGAACGAGATACCGTTTACGGCCTTGACTTCTCCATTATCGGTAAAAAAGGAGGTTTGAAGATTTTTGACTTCCAATAATGACATAACTCTTTCCTCCTAACTGTTCAATTTCGGGTCGAATGCATCCCTCAGGCCGTCTCCGAAGAGATTGAGCGAGAGGACGATGAGCGAAATTATGATTGCAGGTATTACAAGCCTGTACGGATAAGAATACATACCGTTGAGGGCTTCAGATGCCAGAGATCCCAGACTCGGCATAGGTGCGTTTACACCCAGTCCCAGGAACGAGAGATAACTCTCCGTGAATATTGCCGAAGGAATCTGGAGTGCCGTCGATATGATGATGACTGAAATACAGTTGGGAAGGAGGTGCTTTGTAATAATCCACTTTCCCTTTGCACCTGCAGTACGTGCAGCAAGAACATACTCCTGCTCTCTCAAAGAAAGGATCTGTCCTCTTATCTGACGCGACATGCTGACCCAGTACAAAAGACCGAATACGATGAAGAGAGAAACGATGTTGCTTCCTATCTTCTCTAGTACCGTTCCCTCGAGTGCTGCGGAGAGCGGCTCACGTATGACGGAGGCGAGAAGAATTATCATGAGCATATCGGGAAGAGAGTATATGATATCGACAATACGCATGATTATCAAATCAACCTTTCCTCCGAAATATCCCGAAATACTTCCGATCGTAAGTCCTATGACAAGAACGATGAGGGATGCGAAGAATCCGACCGAGAGCGAAATCCTCGTGCCGTATACTATACGTATGAAATAATCACGCCCCGCGGCATCTGTTCCGAAGATATGCGGGAAGACCTTCTCTCCAGCCGCTATTCTCTTGAGTTCGGTCTTACCGTACTCGAAAGGAGCAAGATTCTTATATGACGAATCGACGGGCTTACCCGGCGTAATACCGAGCTGCGCCTCGTATGAATAAGGCCAGAAGAACGGAATGAAAATACATGAGAGTGTTATAAGCACTATCACGACAAAGCTTACCATGGCGACCTTGTTCTTTCTGAATCTCCTGAGTCCATCCTTGAAGAATGTCGAGGAAGGCCTCATCTGGACCATGTATGCTTTCTCTTCGTCACTCGCTCTGTCGAAAGAGGAGAGATCCTGCTGGATACTGAAGGGTTTATGTCTGTTGAGTAACACTGCTTTCCTCCTTAGCTGAAATCGATTCTCGGGTCGACAACCTTATAAAGGATATCGGAGAGGAGATTCATTATGACTATCAGGGACGAGAGCATGATCGTTGTTCCCATGATGAGAGGATAGTCACGGTTGATGATCGACTGGACGAATGCCCTTCCTATTCCAGGAACGGCGAATATCTGCTCGACAACAAGAGAACCCGTTACTATATAGGCAAGCATCGGACCGACATATGTGATGACCGGAATGAGTGCATTCTTGAGTGAATGACCGAAGATGATCTTGACGGGAGCAACACCCTTTGCCTTAGCTGTTCTTACATAGTCCTGACCAAGGACATCGAGCATACTCGAGCGTGTAAGACGGATTATGTGGGCCATAGGACTCAGACCGAGTGTGATGATCGGGAGTATAAGACCCTGGGCAGTCTCACCGTTTGCGGGAAGCCACTTCAGCGTTACGGCGAATATCAAAAGGAGCAATGAGCCCATGATGAACGACGGCATGGAAACGAATGCCGTGGAAATCACCATGATTATTCTATCCCATACGGTGTTACGGTTGAGTGCGGCAACAGCCCCGAGTACGACTCCGACAATGGTTGCCCAGAGAGCTGCCCTGACACCGAGCTTGAACGATGTTTTGAGACCGTCTGTCATTACGTCGATAACCATTCTTCCTCTCTGCTTGAGAGAAGGACCGAAGTCGAATTTTGTTACTATATCAGCAATATATGACCAATATTGCTCCATAAGCGGTTTGTCCAGTCCGTACTTTGCCTCAAGTGCCGCCTGTACAGCGGGAGAGACAGCCTTCTCACTTGCAAATGGTCCTCCCGGAACAAAATGCATAACAAAGAAGGTTATAGTCATGACAATCCAGACAGTAAGAACCGCAAGTAGAATTCTTTTCAATATATACCCTAAAGTCTTTGGATTCATCTACAGAGCCTCTATGTGAATTTTTTCGAAATCCTACCAAATGTACCTGATAAATTCAATAAGTCGGCATAAATATGCATTTTTCTGCATAATTAGACTTGTTTTTGTTATTATAAAAACACTTTCTCTTTCTCTAAAGCATTATTTTTCTTATACTTACCCCCATGAAAATAAAAAGAGCATCATACTCGGGAACTATCGTAATACCGGCATCCAAAAGCCAGACAATCAGAGCTCTCCTCATCGCCTTGATGGCAGAAGGAAAATCGAAAATCACCCACCCTCTCTTCTCCTCGGACACGGAAAGTGCAATATCGGCACTTCTTGCACTCGGTGCAGATATCGAGAGAAAAGACGACGGGACGCTCCTTGTGGATTCAGCGTCGCTCTTCAAAGATGAAAGCAGCAATGAGATATTAATCGACTGTGGTAACAGCGGAACAACCACTGCACTCATACTTCCCATTCTTGCCCTCTATGACAAAGAGTTCATCGTCACGGGAGACGATCAGCTTAAAAAAAGACCGTTCGGTCCCCTCCTAGAGTCCCTTGAAGAACTCGGCACAGAAGTCTCGTCAAACGGCGGTTTTCTTCCGGCCCGTATAAAGGGACCGATGAGGGGCGGGAAGACGACAATAGAGTGCAGAACAAGTCAATATCTCTCGGGTCTCCTGTTAGCCCTGCCTCTTGCAGAGGAGGACTCCAGAGTTACATGCTCCCTTCTCTACGAAAAGCCTTATGTAAGGATGACGGAGTGGTGGCTGAAGAGAGAGGGTATCGATTTCACACTCTCACCGGACCTGATGGTAAACTCGGTCAGAGGAAGACAGAGTTATAAAACAATAGACGAATACATTGAAGGAGACTTTTCCTCCGCATCATTCTTCTTCGGACTTGCAGCAATACACGGCACCCCGGTTACCGTAACGGGACTCGAGAGATTCTCAACCCAGGGAGATAAACGCATTCTCGAAGTACTCTCAGAGATGGGCTGCAGCGTTGAGTGGAACGGCATGAGTGTAACCGTAACAGGCCCCGGTGCTTTGAAAGGCGGAGAGTACGACATAAACGACATACCCGACGCCCTTCCCATTCTTTCTGTTGTTGCTTGTTATTCAAAGGAAAGAACAATATTTAAGAATGTCGCACAGGCGAGAATCAAGGAAACAGACAGAATAAGCGTGATGAAGACCGAGCTTGAGAGAATGGGTGCCGATATATCAGAAATGCCGGACGGACTCGTCATCAACGGTAAGGGAGGGCTCCAGGGGGGCTCAGTCTCGGGCCACGACGACCACCGAATCATCATGGCTCTCTCCGTTGCCGGAACGAGAAGCGTGAACGAGACGGAAATCGACGACACAAGAGCTGTTGCCGTCACCTTCCCCACATTCTATACACTCCTTGGAGACCTCGAGAAATGAAAACCGTAATACTCTACTATACAGAGACGGGAAAGACCCTCTCTTATGCCAAGTCCATTCCTTCCGACGCGCTTATCGACATAGTGAGTCTCAATGAAAAACGTGTCTCTCTTCCCGATGAGATAGAAAGACTCGGTATCATAACAAAAACATACAACTCTTCTCTTCCATACCCCGTAAGAGAGGTGCTCCATAACACCCTGAAGGAGAGAGACAACAGCGCTGTACAATATGTATTTGCCTTGACTGTTCCGGGAGACGCCACATCTTTCAACGGCATGATAATGGAGAATGAGATTAAAGAGTGCTCTCTCAACCTCTCCTACTACAAGGCGGTCAAAAGAGACGACGAACTCAATGAAATAAGAGAGGACATAGAAAAGGAGGAGATCTTGCTTCCCCGTTTCTCACTCTTTCTGAAGACAAAGATGAAAATCTCCAGAAAGAAGAACAATCCTTCGCTTCCGCCATCAAGCATGAAGGTGAAAGAGAGCTGCACACTCTGCCGGGTATGTGAAATGATATGTCCTATGAACAACATCAGAATAGAAAACTCGAGAGTTGAAATAGGAGATAAATGCCTCTCATGCCTTCAATGTGTCCGTCTCTGTCCCGAAAGAAGCATCACAATCGATAAGAGCGTTGAGCATATTGCCCCCGCTGTTCCCCTCTCCGAGCTCTACAGGAGACCTTGAAAGTAAGGTATTTCACCCGAGATACACAGGCTCTTTCGTCTTGTCGACTGTCTCTTCCTTCCACTCGGAGATTTGTCTCTTTTCTGACGAAAAGTTTATTCCGACGATATGGATGGCCTTGTCTGAGTTGATATACTTTCCGTAGTATCTTTTCTCTTTTATCTGCCCCAGAGCTTTATCTGCACTCTGATCAACCTTAATTTCTATCACATAGGCAGAATCTTCCGTTTCGATCACTACATCTATACGCCCCAGGAGGGTCTGTTCTTCGACGTAGATTTTACATCCCCCCATCAGGAAGAAGAATGTATAGAACATACTCTGGTAGCCCACTTCCTTACTCAATATTACATAAGGGATATTTTCATAGAATGCATTCAGAGTCTTTATGAGACATGGAATGTCATTATTTGTAACGGCTGTATATGCATCATCAAGATAAACACTTACATCCCGCCCTGAATAGAGACTCATGAGCCTTTCCGTAAAAGAGTATCTTACTTCCTTATTCGGGAAGGTAAGAGTGAGGGCTCTTATGTTTCCTTCCTTGATTGTAAGATAACCGGTGAAATAAATAAGAGCCAGTATCTGGGAAGGATTAAGGTTCTTTGACGCCATATTCGAGTAATCGAATGAGTTGATCGTACTCAATCCTATTTTCAAGTCTTCCTTGATAATTCTCTCAAGATGGTAGTCTTTGGCAAGCTCTACAGCAAGCGTGCTTACCCCAGTATTCTCCCAATATGGTTTGAATGAACATCTATTGTTAAAGAAGAATCCGACAGAGACTGGGTTATATACTTTAACCGGGTTCTCATATGAGAAACGGTA
>CAVHKW010000069.1:0-5346 GCA_963636745.1 uncultured Oscillospiraceae bacterium
AGTCTTGCATAAATATTCAGGTAAAAACCTCAATCCGACGTTTTGCAAAAACCTCTCATAAGAATGTATTTCTTGAATGCAGACACAATCCTCCACATATTCATGCAATTTATAATGAAGATTCAGCAGAAATTGAAATTGCAACAGGAAAGATTATAGGAGGTACCCTACCTCCGAAAGCTTTGGCGATGGTGAGAGAATGGGTGTCTATTAACAAGGATGCATTGAACAGAATGTGGGAGACTTAGGAATTCAGTAAGATTGAGCCGCTTGAGTAAGGAGGAGGAAGAGAAATGTTCCACAAGATTAAAGATGTTACACCGCTGCCGGATTTCAAGCTGAGCGTCCAGTTCAGTGAAGGTGTGACGAAGATATATGATATAAAGCCGCTCTTTGACAGGATTCCCGTGTTCAAAGAGCTTAAAGAAAAACCTTTGTCGTTTTATGATGTTGTCGTTGATACAGGCGGGTATGGTATTGTCTGGAATGATGATATCGACTTGTCATGTGATGAGCTCTGGGATAATGGTGTTGTGGTGAAAACACCTTTTGACGGGCTTCTGGCATTCAGTGATGCTACTCTTATCTGGCATCTCAATGAAAGCACCCTCCGCAAGGCAGTATCATACGGGAAGCTTGTGAACGGCGTAGATGTATGTAAGTTCGGAAAACAGTGGGTGGTTTCAATTGAAGCGATGAAGCGTGAGTACGGGATACTTTCCTGACGATTCTCGTCTTCCGAAGCGTAAGCATAAAGTTGTGCAGATGAATCAGAAAGAAGTTTTGAATATAGCATCAAAATATGCCGATTCTGTCAGGAACATCCTCTCTGTCAGAGGGATTTACCTATATGGCTCCTGGGCTCGTGGAACGGCAGAAAAAGACAGCGATATCGACATAGCGGTAATAGTTGATGAGCTTCCTGATGACTATCTGGGGACTCTGGCACTTCTCTGGAAACTGACAAGAGGAGAGGAAATCGACATCGAGCCTGTTCTTCTTGAAAGCGATGATGATAAGAGTGGCTTTCTTAAGACTATTTTGAAAACAGGGATTCCTCTCTGATATCAGTGGTGACGGAGATGAATGGCAAAGTAGGATATTGCCTTTCAAGAGGTTTTGGTCTGCCGGCGGCGGAATATTACGCCTCAGGGAGAAGGCAGATTACTTCTGTATGATTATACCCTGACTCTCACATTAGATAATGGGGAGAAGCGGCTTTACGATATGAAACCGTTTTTAAAGGATGGAACTGTATTCAAACCATTACTGGATATAAATGTATTTCGTCGCGTTTATCTTGACGAAAATAAAGCGGTATCATGTGATAAGGATCCATCTGTTGAAAGCCGGAAGGTCTGGAACAACAAAATCGATATCTGTCCTGACACTTGCTACATGGATAGTACACCGCTGTAAATCAAATACATGGGAGTTTCCGGATAGCGGAAGATTATCTTATGCTGAGATAAGGAGATGAGCCCATGTAGGATTCTTCCTCTATGATTCCGGTGTCACTTCCCTCTGGTCTCTTTGTGCATCCTTCTTTTTCTTTTCTCTGCCGTAGAAATCCTGCTGTCTTTCTTCCTTTTCTTATTTGCTCTATACTCTGCATAACTCGTCCTCTTTAGGAAAATTGGAGCAATTGGAATACCTATGAAAATAATGTTTGTCTGCCACGGCAATATATGCCGCTCTGTGATGGCTGAATATATTCTCAAGAGCATGTTGAAAGAAAACGGGCTGGAGGATATTGAAGTATCATCAAGCGGTATAAGTAATGAGGAGGATGGTAATGATATCTATCCCCCGGCAAAGAGAGTCCTAAGAGAGCACGGCATTGCATTCTCCCGCCACAGTGCACACCGCATAAGCGAGAGTGAATTCCGCTCCTTTGATATCGTCTACGCGCTCGACGGCAGTAACTACCAGAGTCTCGTAAGACGCTTCGGCAGCACTGACAAGATCAGGATGCTCCTCGGGAGGGACGTTGATGATCCGTGGTACACAGGGGACTTCGAGACGGCATATCGCTATATTTCTCAGGGATGTCGGAATATTGTCAAAGAACTGATAAATGATAAAATAGATTAAAATTAATAGGAGACATTTATGGATATCAGATATTCAACAGGTAAAGAAGATTTCAAGTACATGACGACAGATGACCTCAGAGATGAGTTCCTGATCACCGATATATTCCTCGCTGATGATGTAAGTGCAGTCTACTCACATGTCGACAGAATAGTCACAATGGGTGTTATGCCGGTCAAGGAGAGGGTCAACATCGAGAAGAACATCGATGCGTGGAAGAACTTCGGTGTCAATTACCTCCTCGAAAGAAGAGAGCTCGGCTCGATCAACATCGGAGGAAAGGGAAAGATCATCGCTGACGGCGTTGAATACGAGATGAACCACTGGGACGGCATTTATCTTCCGATGGGAACAAAGAAGGTTGAATTCGAATCTGCAGACGGGAAGGATCCTGCAAAGTTCTTCATCTGCACAGTTCCTGCACACACACCGAAGAAGGCTGTACATGTTCCGTTCGAGAAGGCTATCCACAAGCATCTCGGTGCTCTCGAGACAAGTAACGAAAGAACAATCAACCAATACCTCCATCCGGATGTACTCGACACATGTCAGCTTTCAATGGGCCTGACACATCTCGAGCCGGGTTCGGTATGGAATACAATGCCTGCTCATACTCATGAGAGACGTATGGAAGTCTACTTCTATTTCGATGTTCCCGAGGACAATGTTGTCTTCCATTTCATGGGAGAGCCCAATGAGACAAGACATATCGTAATGCACAACGAGGAAGCTGTAATCAACCCATCGTGGTCGATCCACTCGGGTGCAGGTACATCCAACTACACATTCATCTGGGCTATGTGCGGTGAAAACAGAGCATATGACGACCAGGACTGGATCAAGACTCCTGACCTCAGGTAATCATAAGTCAAAGGTACTTCGAGCTGCATTCTTCCGGGAGTGCAGTTTTTTATGTCCCCGAAGCTGCCATTTCCTTTGTTCTTCTCCGTAAATTAAACAAAAGAGGATTTTTGTGTGTCAGACGAAACGCTCGGCCTTCACTATATACTGCCCGCCCACATAATCGAGTTCAGCGGGGCACGTGGTGCAGCTGATTCTTATGCTGCCGTCCTTATAGACACGCCAGAAAGGCTCTCCCTTTCCGCACGAGGGGCACTTTGTTGTGTCTTTGCATCCGCCTCCGGAGACAGAGTCGAGGTCGTCGTCGCTTATTTCGCCATCTCTATTAAGTAAGCCGAAGTATTTTCCGGCCTCCGTCCTCTCGAGAGAGATTCCTTCCTCTGCTGCTCTTTCTACAAGTTCGTCAATGGATTCTGCTTCTCCCGCCTTCTTCAATAACATCTCATCAATCATGGTTCTTACCTGCTTTTTTTCATTATATACGTCAATTATCTTGTTTTGTTAGATACTTTTCTGTTGGATAATTCATCAAAAGTTGTTATATATAAGGCTCGGAGGCACTATGAGAATAAGGCTTAATAATCTCAAGCGTGTATATGGAACACTGCATGCCGTCGAGGATGTATCGCTGGATATACCTTCAAATACAGTATATGGAATAATCGGAAAGAGCGGGGCCGGTAAGAGTACACTCGTACGTCTTATAAGCATGCTGGAGAAGCCTGATCAGGGAGAGGTCTACTACGGAAACAAAAGAGTCGATAATCTCTCGAAAAAGGAATTGATTGAAGAGAGGAGAAAGATCGGCATGATCTTCCAGAATTTCAATCTCTTCTCCTCACGTACCGCCGGCGAGAATATAGCATACCCGATGGAGATATGTCATAAGGACAGGGATTATATAAAAAGAAGGGTGGGGGAGCTTATAAAGCTCGTCGGACTCGAGGGAAGAGAGGATGCTCCCGTTTCCACGCTCTCGGGGGGCCAGAAGCAGCGTATTGCAATCGCCCGTGCCCTCGCAACTGAACCCGATATTCTCTTCTGTGACGAGGCGACATCAGCTCTCGATCCGCAGACAACCCGTGCAATATTGAGCCTTATCAAAGAGATTCAGAAGAAGATGAATCTGACTGTTGTCATGATCACCCACCAGATGGAGGTTGTAAGAGACGCATGCGACAGAGTTGCCGTTCTGGACGCGGGGCGTGTTGTTGAAGAGGGAAGGGTTGAAGAGATCTTCTCTTCTCCGAAGAGTGAAGTCACGAAGGATTTCCTCTCGAATCTCACGACTCTCAAGGATTCCATCGTCAGCTTCTCCGATAAGAAGGGACACTACACACTCCGCTTCAAGGCAGACACCACCTCCGAGCCTGTCATCAGCAAGGTGACCGAGGCAACAGGTGCCATGTTCAACATTATGGCTGCAGGGGTACAGTACATCGAGGGAAAGCGCTACGGCGTCATGGTTCTCGATATCGGTCCGGATGCAGTAACAAGACAGAGGGCTATCGATATGATAAGAAAACTCGGAGTCACAATCGAGAAAACAGTAATCGAGGAGGATGAGAAATGAATTCCCAGATATTCAAATTGGTAATGACAAGTACAGGGCAGACTCTCGAGATGGTTTTCTTCTCGACTATCTTCTCTCTTCTCCTGGGCCTTCCCCTGGGTGTTCTTCTCCATGTAACGGACAAGGAGGAGAAGGGGGGAATAATCCCTCATCCCGTTCTCAACGAAGTATTAAGCCGTATAGTAAACATACTCAGAAGCTTTCCGTTCCTCATATTGATGATTGTCCTCATGCCGCTTGCACGTCTTATTCTCGGAACGACGATCGGAACAAGAGCTGCGGTTGTGTCTCTTTCGATTGCTGCCGCCCCGTTCGTTGCACGTGTAATCGAGACAAGTCTTGTTGAAGTCGACCCGGGTGTCATACAGGCTGCAAAGGCAATGGGATCGACCAACTGGCAGATTATCTACAAGGTCATGCTTCCCGAGGCTCTGCCGTCCCTTGTAAGCGGTGTCACATTGACCGTCATCAACCTCATCGGTTATTCGGCAATGGCCGGAACAATCGGAGGAGGCGGACTGGGAGATCTGGCTATCCGTTACGGCTACCAGCGTTTCCGTCCCGATGTCATGGCGGCCGCAGTTATCGTCACCATACTTCTCGTCGAGATCATACAGTTTATAGGAAATAGAATCTCTTCGGGTCTACTAAAGAGAAGATAAAGAGTACATAGTACGTAAAGAGAAGAGCCGGTTTTGTTGATTCCGGCTCTTTTTTCATCAGGTAGGAAACCGTACAGATGTTTATATTTGCTGTTCTGTCAGTGATTGAGACTGAAGTCCGGATCTTTTCTGTTTTATTTTTCATAAATATAATTC
>CAVHKW010000070.1:0-11010 GCA_963636745.1 uncultured Oscillospiraceae bacterium
GACTGGGACGATTACTTTGCTCAGAGGAGACCTTCCCGTAGAAGGCGATAACAGAGTGATGATTATAGTGGCCGGGAAACCGGCCATTTCTTATGGGGAGTACAAATGGACAAGATTGTTAGCAGGCGTGGACAAAATTAGTTGGCAGTCTGGAGTCAAAATTACTTAGCAGTAACACTCATCTGTACTGTCTTGAACAAAACGATATCCTTTAATTATTTGTTCTGCATTGATATAGAATGACTGACAATGACTTTCTGTTTCCTTTTTCCCTAATAGGCATGATAGTAAAAAGTCAATTTGCTGCGTTTGTCTACTCTGAACTGATGTTCTTTTCAACCCACCCGACAATCTCTCTTGCATAAGATATAGCTTCTTGAACATGGTATTCCTCAAGGCAAAACGTGTTTGGATATCTGACAGTTATGCCATAATTGGTCAACATTTCCTTGTAGTCAAAGTATTTATCAGGTATACACACATAGTTTTTAACCTGATTCAGGAGAAATTACAGATTATGTCTCTTCGGTATTCCGCCCGGGATATCCAAGGCAACAATAATAGCTTTAACGGCTTTCTCAGCTGCCTGTTGCGAGTGGTAGCAGATAGTCTCAACCGGCTTTGTAATAAAATATGTTCCTCAACCCCAAGATCTCTAAGCAAATTGAAGCCACATTACTTCTTCATGCTCCATACAGTATCATCCCATTTCTTGCGACTTCGTTCTCCAAAGAAGATTTTCGCACCTTTCTTTCGTTAAATGTCTTCTCTGTATTCACGATGATATCGACAGGACGATACTGCTTGTCTCTTATTGCCTTATAAGCCTTTGCAGTGAGGTGTATCATATCCTTTTCAGAATCACTCACAACTATATAGAAATCATAGTCGCTGTCTTCATTTTCTCTACCTTCCGCAAAAGATCCGAAGAGGTATACCTTCTTGGACAGCAAATCTTTGACAATATTATTCTTCAGCTCTTCTATCTCATCAAAAGGCATCCTGCTCTCTCCTCTTACAAATGAAATACGACCTCGTATCATCTATACTTGCATTTTACAAGTTTCTCGTTCATTTGAAAGAATTTCTTATTTGTACCTGAACTTAACATAATGCTTTCAGTGAATGACAATCCGTTATAAGCCATGTCCTTCATCATGGAAAACAACCTTTCTCTTTATATGCTCATCTCACACAACTTCCACGAAATTCAAAATCGACACTCCTTCCACCGGCCGGCAGAGGTTAACTACGCACCTTCGAATGCAGAGAAACCGTTCTGGAATCTACTACATTTCAGGGAGATTTTCCCGCTATCAGGGATATCATAAATATCGAAAACTACTCATCCCCAAATGCTGTCTTATTGCATATCATACCGATATATACTAATCTGAAGTAGGCTATCCAAACGGAGGGCGACCAGCTTTGCTCTTGCCAAATCTTAATATAAGAGGAGGTAAGACACTTGGTAACTTTAACAATAATATCGATTATTGTCGGAGTAGCTGGGATTGTGATCGGGGTTGTTCAGATTATTCTGGCTCTCATTGACCGCAAAAAATGCAAAGAAAATCGCCGCTAAGCCAATCAAGCCGGCGATTTCATTTTAGAATCAACTGGCAAGAGTAAGCTGACCGCTTTCGGATAGCTCTTCTTTCACCATGTAAATAATAATCATGGTCCGGCCTTTCCGTCAATACACGTTCAGCTCTTCTATTCCATTCTCATTCAAGTCATTGAAGTACCAATATAATGCTTTAAATGAGTGACAATTCGGTTTGTGCCATTTCATTCATCATGGAAAACAACCTTCCTCAGCCCCTGCTCTCCTGATATGCTCATCTCACTCATCTTCTACACAAATTCAAAATCGATACTCCTTCCACCTGCCTACAGAGGTTAACTACGCACCTTCGAATGCAGAGAAACCGTTCTGGAATCTACTACATTTCAGGGAGATTTTCCCGCTATCAGGGATATCATAAATATCGAAAACTACTCATCCCCAAATGCTGTCTTATTGCATATCATACCGATATATACTAATCTGAAGTAGGCTATCCAAACGGAGGGCGACCAGCTTTGCTCTTGCCAAATCTTAATATAAGAGGAGGTAAGACACTTGGTAACTTTAACAATAATATCGATTATTGTCGGAGTAGCTGGGATTGTGATCGGGGTTGTTCAGATTATTCTGGCTCTCATTGACCGCAAAAAATGCAAAGAAAATCGCCGCTAAGCCAATCAAGCCGGCGATTTCATTTTAGAATCAACTGGCAAGAGTAAGCTGACCGCTTTCGGATAGCTCTTCTTTCACCATGTAAATAATAATCATGGTCCGGCCTTTCCGTCAATACACGTTCAACTCTCTGTCTTGTCCTCATTCATTACAAGAAAGACTGATATACATTGCTTTCAGAAAGAGTGATGATAAGAGTCCATTAAGCCTCTACACAGAAGACGGAGTCTCCGGGAATCTATGAGAATATCTTCTCGATAAGAGAGAACAATCCTATAGACTGCATGAAGAGAATAAAGAGCAGTACAGGTGCAACGAACTTCACCATTACCGTGTAGAGCCTCTTTCTTCTGAAGACAACGTTGTTCTTCTCTATCTCGTCTATTACCCAGTTCGGTCCGACAACCCATCCTATGAGGACACATGTCGCTATTGCAACAACAGGCATAAGAATGCTGTTCGAGAAATAGTCTGCCAGATCCAAAAGCTGTCCGACACTTCCCGAAGGAAGTTTGACTTCGAAATAGAAGAGGCTGTATCCGAGTGAGATAACACATGCGATTATGCATGCAATCACGGTTATTATGAGGCACGCCTTCTTTCTCTCGATGGAGAAGACTTCCATCGAGTTGGCAACAAGAGTCTCGAGAATCGAGACACTGCTTGTGAGAGCAGCAAAGAGAACCATGACAAAGAACATGACACCGATGATCTGGCCGATGAATCCCATTGACTGGAAGATCTTGGGAAGAGAGACGAATATCAGGCTCGGTCCTGCCGACATACCGTCCATGCCGAAGAAAACATAGACAGCCGGGATGATCATCATTCCGGCAAGGAAAGCAACCATTGTGTCGAAGAACTCGATCTGTCCCAGGGAGCGCGGGATATTGACATCATCCTTGACGTATGAGCCGTATGTGATCATGATGCCCATTGCGACGGAGAGCGAATAGAAGAGCTGTCCCATTGCCGAGAGCAGAACCTCCAGGTATTTCGATACCGTCATTCCCTTGAAGGATGGAACTACATAGTGGACAAAGCCCTCGGCTCCGGTGCGGTCATCGACTTTCAGCGTCAGTGAATATACGGCGATGATGAAGATAAGGATAAAGAGACCCGGCATAATGATTGACGACGACTTCTCTATGCCCTTCTCCACCCCGTTATAGACTATGTATGCAGTGAGAGCAAAGTAGATGAGCATGTAGACGATCGGCTCGACTGGGGATGTGATGAATGACGAGAAGAACGAACTCTCCGCCGCCTCACTGCCCTTACCGGTAAGGTATGTAACAAGGTACTTGGTAATCCACCCTCCTATAACAACATAGTAGGTGATGATTATTGCAGGGATGATGAAAGCAAGGTAGCCGACCCATTTCCACTTTTTCGATATCGTCTCATAGGCTTTGATGGGGCTCTTTCTCGTCTTCCGCCCGATAACTACATCCGTTGTGAGGAGCGTGAAGCCGAATGTGAGAGCGAGGATGATATATGTTACTAAAAAAACTCCGCCGCCGCCTTCAGCCGCAAGGTACGGAAAACGCCATATATTACCCAAGCCGACTGCACTGCCGGCACTTGCCAATACAAAACCAATGGAGCCCGAAAACGAGCTCTTCTTATCATGTGCCATTTGTAAAATTTCTCCAGAGAGAATTGTGACAAAGTAAAGGCATTGTGACTAGCACTCCACCGGCTTTTATTCTAAATAAAGCCTATGTTTCGTCCCATTTCTCTATGAGAGTGAAGAAATCTGTCTTCTGGAGATTTATCTGCTTCTTCTTTATCTCGTTGACGAGGCAGTCCTTGTCGACATAAGGCTTCCACTTCGTAACAAGGTTCTTCCCGGCTATTCTCTTGATCGAGAGTGCCTTTGTATAGAATCTGTTCATCCCTATGCACTCCGATCTGTCTTCTATAACCGATACACGCTTCGGAAAGAGGATGGCAAGAGACGGGGAGAGCTTCACGGAAAACCCGAAGAGCCATGAGCGTGTCCCGAGGTCCAGGCTCTGGTAGTACTCGCTTAGTATTTCCGCATCATATCCCCTTAATCGCTGGAAGAGTGCCCTGTCGTAAAGGCCGAGAGCAAGAACGGGATAGAAAGTCCTCACTTCCTTTTCCTTCTCCATGTCGGGAAGAAATGACTGCGGATCGACTTCCTTACCCCTGAGATAAGGCGCACGCAGTGTCGGCATAACTTCGCCTTCGCTACTTATCATCACGGGCGATATCACAACAGGGTGGTCCTTCTCCCCCATGATGTGCAAAAGTGCCGCGCCGTCGAATGCAATGAGCTCGGTGTCGCTTCTGACTATGAGAAAATAGTCGGTGTAGCATTCATTTGCCATGACATTTATGTATTCGCCCGTCGTCGTATCATTCGAGAAGACGATGAATGTGACTTCTGGATACATGCTCTGTATATCGTATTGGTCCATCTTGTACTCGGTTGTGAGTACATTCAGCGACTGGTTCATGTTCTCCATATACCAGTCAAGTGTTCTCACGAGTTCATCCTTCGTTCCGAAATCGAGAATGCCGACGGCAAACTGTTTCTGCTTATAAAGGGAGGAGATTCTGAAACCGAGGTCCTGTTTTCTGAAGACGATACGATAGTTACTCATAGAGCGCTGTATCCTCCGGCCGGAAGACAACCTTGTGGCTATCTCCAGTCATGGCATTTATATCTTTCGACGAGTGTCCCTTTATAAGGAGAATCTCGGATGAGTTGAATGATGATATTGCCTTGAGAAAGACAGTGCCGTCAGTTGACTTTACATCAACGACATCGCCTTCATTGAAGACTCCCTTTACATTGACAATTCCCGAAGGAAGTAGGGACTTATGAGCAAGGAGCGCCTTCTTCGCCCCTTCGTCTACGACGATCGTTCCTTCGCTCGGGGTATTCATTATCCAGCGCTCCCTCTGTGATATCCTTTCACTGGGCTTGATGTATGTTCCCTTTTCCTCACCGTCCATGATCTTGAGGAGAATGTTCTCCTCATAGCCGCTTGCAATGACTGTGCCGCACCCGCCCTTCTGTGCAATTGTCGCAGCCATCAGCTTTGTCTTCATTCCTCCCGTGGAGAATGTGGAGCCCTTCCCGTTCGCCCAGGAGAGAACGGAGTTATCGATTGTTGAGAGCTCTGTTATCATCTCTGCATCCGGATTTGTTTTGGGGTTATCTGTATAAAGCCCGTCTATATCGGTAAGAAGGATAAGAAGAGATGCATCTATCTTGGATGCCACAAGAGCGCTCATTCTGTCATTGTCGCCGAAGACGTTTCCGAGCTCTGCCGTGGAGACAACATCGTTCTCGTTGAAGACAGGGACAACAGATAAATCCAGAAGTGTCATTACAGTTGTACGGAGATTATTGTAACTCTTACGGTTGTTCAATACCGATCTTGTGATGAGAAGCTGGGAACATAATATTCCGTGTTTCTTGAACTCCCTCTGCCATGAATCCATGAGGACGGGCTGCCCTATTGCAGCACATGCCTGCTTGAGCGCTATATATTTAACTGCGCTCTTATGCTTGAGTGCCTTCGCCCCGAGCCCGACAGCTCCCGACGAGACAAGAAGAACCTGGAGTCCCCTTTCTCGGAGAGACGCTATCTGGTCGACAATACTCTTTATCCTCGTCTTGTCGATTCCGTTCTCCCCCATGAGCATGTTGCTTCCGACTTTGACGACTATTCTTTTAACGGATGAGAAATCCCTCATTTATCAAGCTCCTTGAAGTGGAAGCTCTTTGCCCCCTCTCCCAAGTACTCCCCGACTGTCTCCCCGTGACCGACGAGAATCCACTTCGTCGTCATGAGGCCTTCGAGTCCGACAGGCCCCCTTGCGTGGATACGAGAAGTCGAGATACCGACTTCGGACCCGAGTCCGAATCTGTAGCCGTCGGCAAAACGTGTCGAACAGTTTACAAAGACATCGGCAGAGTCAACAGAGTGGATAAATGCTTCCGCCTTTTCTTTATCCTCCGTCAATATTGCGTCGGTGTGGTGTGACGAGTGCTCACTTATGTGTAAGAGGGCCTCATCAAAGGAATCAACAACCTTTACGGCACACTCCTTATCGAGATATTCCCTATCCCAGTCATCGGAAATAGCTTTAATACCGTTCTTGAAGTAAGGAAGCGCTCGCTCGTCAGCATGAACTACAACACCCTTCTCATCAAAGACCTTGGAAAGCAGCGGGAGTAAAGAGGATGCTGTTTCTTTATCAACAAGGATAGTCTCCGTTGCATTACATGCTGCGGGGTATTGTGTTTTGGCGTCCACAAGTATCTTCACGCTCTTCTCTATATCTGCAGTCTTCTCGACATATGTAATGCATAAGCCTTCTGCGTGTCCGAGTACGGGAATATGTGTGTGCTCCATTACAAAGCGCACAAAAGTCCCGGAGCCGCGTGGAATAACAAGGTCGACGTACTTATCGGCAGAGAGAAGTGTCATTACATCATCCCTTGTCTCGAGACTCTCTATCCAATCGGAGGAGAATGAAAAAGATGAGGTTGCTTCCTTGATTATTCCGGTAAGTACTCTGTTTGTCTCCTGGGCCTCGCTTCCCCCTTTGAGAATAAGGCCGTTACCGCTTTTGAGAGCAAGGGATGCTATCTGGATAAGAGCATCCGGCCTCGCCTCAAAGATCATTGCAATGACACCGAGGGGAACACTTACCTTACTCAGCACAAAGGACGAGTCTATCTCACGCTTCTCTCTTACTTTGAAAATCGGGTCCGGGAGAGATATTACTTCCTCAAGTCCCTTGAGAGACTGTTGCTGTTTACTATCGCTGTACTTGAGTCTTGCGACGAGTGCGCTTGTCTCGCCTTTTTCTTCAGCACGACTTAGATCCTTCTTATTCGCTTCGTCGATTCTATCTTTATTTTTTACTAAGGCATCCCTTATTGCCAATAGTGCATTATTTCTCTCGTCAAATGAGGACTGAGCGAGAGAAACGGAGACCTTTTTTACTCTTTCAAACAGATTACTATCCATGGTTTTAGAGTCTACTCTTCTCTTCTTTTTTCTTCAATTATAATGAGACATGAACTCGTCAACTGCAACAACGACGGAGGACCCTATCGCACGTGATTTGTCGCTTATCGTCATGTGGTCGACTTCTTCACCCCTGGGGTCTATATCTGCAGCTTTGAAGTTCTCCGGGACATAGAGCCCCGAGTGTAAAAGCCCCCTGATCTTTCCGCTGATCGATGCGTAGACGGGCGTCTCACCGACATATGCGATGATATCGCCCTTTTCGACGATGTCGCCGATTTTTGCGTTCTCTTTAAAGATCCCGGAAGCGGGGGTATGCATAACCCTCTCCTTACCGCATCCTGCAATGAGCCCCGGAATTCCAGTATTCGGAAGAGCACTTCCCGAGTAAAGGATTCTCGAGAGGTTGTGTCCTCTCATTGTCTCTATTACTACATCAGCGTCCTTACCGCATTCAAAACCCGGCCCGAGTGCAACGACAAACGGTGCCATATTAACATTAGTCCCGAGGTTTTTCTTTGCAAGTATTGCGTCGACAAGAACAGTGGGCTTTAGGTGATCGATTACACTTCCCTCCCTGTCGACAAGAAGTGCAACAAGACCTTTCCTTATAGAATCGAGTGCTTCCTCTTCGCTGTGGCACAAAACACACTCTACTCCTTCAATTGTCATGTCTCCCGTATAGATGGTGTCGGCAAATGAGACGGTACGTCTTATTACAGTGGGTTTTTCTATCTCGGTTGCAATGACCATATAGCCCGCCTTATGGAGGGCTACGATGGCGCCTGTTGCGAGGTCCCCCGCCCCGCGGACAACGCAGAGCCTTCTCATATCTCTGTTATGAGGGAGCCCGCTTCGATGATTGAAGACTTTGAGCGTTTCTGCAGCAACAGAGAGTGCAATCTCCTCGGGAGTCTCCTCCCCGATATCGAGCCCCATAGGAAGGTGAAAGCGCATGTCGGATGGAGAGCGTCGTTTCTTCGATGAGAGAACACCGAAATAGAAAGCATCCGAACTCTCGAGTATTGCTTTAATATCATCAAGCTTATCGGGCATTGTACTTATAACGGCAGTATTGTAGTTGATTACTACTCCCAATAATGATTCTTTTATACTTTCACCGACTATTCTTTCAGCATAAGGAAAATCATTCTCATTCAATAAAGAAGAACGGGTGTCTATAACACTTACATGCCACCCCAGGTTATAAAATGTATCATAAAGGGCCTTACCTACATGCCCCGCACCAACTAATACAACTCTCCTCTCTTTAACTGGAACATCTATCATAACTTCTATCTCCCCGAATTCACTAACTCTTATTCTCTCGCGTCTGTTTCTGCCGTCCTTCAAACTCAAAAGAGCTTTCTCAACAGCCTCGGCTTCGTGCGCTCCGCCGCCTATTGTCCCCGCCTTACTCCCGTCCGAAAAGACTGCCATACGCCCCGTTCTTCTGCTGACAGTCCCATAGGATCCAATTATCGTAATAAGAGCAAATGCTTCATTATATTTCTCTTTCTTTCCGATTTTCTCAAAGAGCACGGTAAACCTCCCCTTTTCTCTCGCTTACAAGGAATACTTCCACTCCCCGGGGAAAAACCAAAGAGGAAACAATATCTATCTGCTCTTTGTTCATGATATCACCACCATTAATCAGAATGATATTCCTCGTATCATCACGCATTCCCTTGCAAGGTCCCTCGGAAGACAAAAGAAACTCATTCAAATAGGTCTTGTCAACAACAAGATCCCTCTCGTCTCCGAAAACCACATCCAAAGATTTCTTCCCGATTCCCCATCCCCCGATAATAGAGACAACAGCAGTCGTCTCCTCAGGAATAACAGGATCCCTCGCAGAATGCACCTTCAAAGGAAGTCCCCTTGATCCGTCAGCTTCAGCGATGACAACATCAAATAAAGACGCGGCAGAAGCTAATTCATTCTTTCCGGGATAAATTAGTTTTCCTGTAGATTCATCAACATGAGCAAATAAAAGAGACTCACCTTTCCTTACACAAACTTCATCAATAGAAGAGCAGAAACGATCAACGTGGTAATCAACACAATCCACAGACGCAAGTTTAGTCGTCGTTGTCAGAAGAACGCTCTTTCCCTTATTCTTAAGCCGCTCTCCGAAAGAGATTAAAAAAGTGGTCTTCCCTCCTCCTCCCGTAACGGAGATAAAAAAGTGTCCCCCATTAATTAATCTATCTTCCAGAAAAGAGTATAAATCCATGCCTCAATAATAGCACAGAAAGAAGAAGGATATAAGAGAGAAAAAGAAGTGCACCTCCGGGAGAACCAGAGGTGCGGGAAAATAATAAAAATAGATCTATGTTAACTATCAGAAGACAGTAAACATCTTTCTTCTTCCAGATCATAGCCAGAAGAAATATCTAAGCCACAAATGAATATTTACAGCTAAGATATAAAGTTAAGTAATCAACCTTGCCCATTAGTTGTGATAGTTAGAGTATAAGTTGTTTTACCATCTTTCGTTACACTCTCTACCGTATATGTTTTAGTCTCTGTACTATCAAAATATGAAACAACACCTTTAGTTATCTTCGATGAAAAATCAACTATCAACGAACCTTTGTTTGTTTCAAAATTTGCATAACCATTCAATGTAGTATTTTCAAATTCAACATTTGCACCTGTCGTTTGAGCTTTATCTGTACCAATAGTCATTCCCTTAGTGCTTTCAGCGGGCATTGTTATTGTACAATCAATAAACTTTGAATCAGCATAACAATTGAACATAGGCTTTTCTTTCTGCTGATACTCCTGAGTATATCTATCGTCATATTTATCAACTGGAATATTAGTGAAATCAAACTCCATATTCTCTACAGTCAACTTCAAGTAGCTCTGCATTGCCATATTAAACTTCTTTTGACCTTTTGGATTCTCAACACCTTCAGCAACCTTAAAAGCACCATTTTTCAAAGTTAATGATTCTACTGAGTCGCCCCAATGCATTGCCTGAGTTGGATAGCCGGCACTGCCTACTCCTGTGTTCGTCATAGTGTAGGTATGACCATTAAAGTCAATTGTTAAACTATCTCTTCCATTATTCCCAGATGCATCTTTAATCTCTAAACCACTGCCCTCTGCATCACACAGGAGCACAATAGTTTTACCTGATTCAACTTCCAAAATGGCATCATGAAGACTGCTGTAGAAAGTAAGTCCTGTTTCTTCATCAGTCGTAGCCTTGATTTCAATTTCAATTGAACCATTAGATGTAATAGAACCAGTTTTGACAGAACCTGTGTAGATAAGCTTATTATCATTATCATAGCAATTTACAGTTATTGTCCAAGAGCCGAGAGAAAGATTTAGCTTTCCAAGCTCTTTCTCTTCTGTTGTCTCACCTGTTGTATAACCGTCGTCTCCCTTGACTGCTGTATATTTCCATGTTGCATCACCGACATAGGCTACAGATTTCTTATTATCCGCACCAACATGCTTTAGGTTGACTATAACATCAAATTTTACGTCATTGCCTGTTCCCGATTCCGGATCACATGCTATTGCTGTTACGAGCATCAGCACTACTAATAAAACACTTAATAGTTTTCTCATAATTTTCTCCCCTACTAAAATTGATTTATTTCTTGAATAGAAAACTCACAAAAAAGAAGACCCGGCATAAAATCACCCTTCTCGAGTGCGCTGGATCTTCGTTTTATTTGATAAGAATAAGAGGAGAAAATACTACTTAATCTACTATACCCCCCCCCGGTT
>CAVHKW010000071.1:0-21972 GCA_963636745.1 uncultured Oscillospiraceae bacterium
TACGACACTTTCGACGGAGAGAGCGAACTTGACCAGTATGTTGTATTCAGCCCCGGCCAGATTAAATCCGCCACTGACAACAATGGGGACTTCTCCACAGAGAGCGACAGCATACTGAAACAGATAGTTAATCATGGGTCAGGCGCAGACTTCGACCAGTTCAATATGGAGTTCCTTAGCTCTGGTGCCGGCTCACAAGTTTTTGGTCTCGGATTCTATTTTACAGACGATGAAAAGATTGCTGAAAGTTACGCAAATCTCACCTATACAGAAGAAAGTAAGGCCAGCGATTTGAAGTATTATAGAGACATCCTTGAGCGTGCAGAAAAAGGATTAGAAGAAGGACGTAAGCAATATGAATTGGATGAAAATAAACAGGATGAATTGAGGGAGAACGCCAGAAGGAAGATAAATGAGAAGTATGAGCGGATAAAGGAGAACGGTGGCAAGTTACCTGGAATCCTACAGTATAAGTATCCGGGAGCGACTCTCGATGAATGGAAAGAAAAAGCTCTCTTGGAAGTTGATACAAAGACATATCATACCGTTAACATTAAATTCTTAGAAGACAATGTTGAAGCCGCGAAACGGCACCTCTCCGAAATTGAAAAGAAAAATACAGGAACGCCTTACGTATACAAAGTCGATATCCCTAACAGAGGATTCTTACAGTGGGATAAGACTGTTCCGCAATCCTTAATCAGAAAAATCGTCAGCAACAGAGTCAAGGAAGACTCTTCTCTCAATTTTAACGATGAGATGATGGACTTCTCATTCTTGAAGACAGGAGCAGACCTATATAACTATCTATATAGTCAGGACCCGCAGCATGAAATTAATGCTGTACAGGAACTACAGAAAGCTGGAATTAAGGGCATTAAATATAAAGCCGGTCAGAATATCAGTCTCCCCGATGGAGCAAATCCAAAAGCATATAACTTTGTGGTGTTCAATCCTTCAGATGCAAGAATTGTCGAGCGACGGCGTCTCTCTGAAATTGTCCTCAAGCAAACAACTATCGAAGATGCCGAGAGCAATCTTTCTGAAAAGTATCGTGATAGTTTTGTTGAATCTGTCAACAAGCGATTAGCAAATCAAGATGAAGAAAAAGCCATAAAGGAAATTGTCCAAAGCTATCCCAGACACGAAGTGAGTGAAGGTGTTGAAATGCTGGACGGCCTTCTTGACGATAAGCATGACATGCCGATGCAGAAAGAGTACCTGACAGCAAGATTGATGACAGAACTGTTTGGTGAAAAGCTCATACTTCTTCCACGTTATACGGATAGAATGCTCAATCGTATTGCCGGGTTTAATAGGTTTACCTGTTACTCATTATCTGATGGCATCAGTGCTCTGGATGAGACTCAGAAAACATACGAATTCAAATTTGTCGGGTCAGAAAAGAAAGGTGCGAGAAGATTGAAAACGGCATGTGCTAAAGCGGATGTTGGTGTTGTAGTCTTCTCTTCCCCTTATGGCTTCGATAGGTTTGATGTCTCGTGGATTAGCCCTGAGGATGAAGTATATATCATTAACGTTTATGGTGGTGACGTAGCAGTCAAGTATAAAAAAGCCTCCAACGAGTGGAGGGTACACCCGGATTCAAAATCCCGGCTAAAACCTGAAATATCAAGTTCTATAAAGAGTATCGCCTCCGAATTGCAGAAAGTCAACCCCGAAGACCAAACTCCTATGGACTACGCCGTATATAGTGCAAGTAGTAACACTTTTACAGATGCGGAACTTAGCCAGGAAGCTGAAACAAGAGCAGATATTCTTAAGGTCCCGACCAAATCTGATATCCTCATGCAGTATGCTTATCATGGTTCATCTGCAGACTTTGACGAGTTCAAGCTGGACTTCATCGGATCCGGCGAAGGCTCCCAGGTATTTGGATACGGGTTCTATTTCACAGAGTCTGATGTTATAGCAAGAAAGTATGCTGACATAGGATATAACTCTTCTCGTTCATATAAACAGTCTCAGGTTACGGCCTACAAGGAGGAGCTTGAAGAGATCAAGAGTCGTCTTGAAAAGGCTGGAAGACAGAGAGCTGAGGACGAAGCAAGACAGGATGAACTCAAGGCGGAGAAGAGGGCGAATATAGAAGAGACGTACAGGAATTGGGACAAGTCTTTAGAGCGACTGTTTCCTGAGAATAATGGACTGTCTGCAGAGTCGTGGAGAGACCGTGAGCTGGCAGAGCTTGATAAGACAACCATCTATACCGTCCGCGACAATGAGTTCAACAGCCTCAAGAGAAGATACGCAACAATAAAGAATAAATATCTTGAAGCTCTTGCTCTCCCTGAAAAGAACTCCTATCTCTACAAGGTGATTGTTCCCGACGACGGATATCTTTCATGGGAGGAGAATGTTCCCGAGACTCTTATCAGGGATGTGGCTGAAAGCAGAGTCAAGAAAGGATACTCAGACAGCGTAGAAAAAGAACTATGGAAAATGTCTGCAATCAAGACAGGAAAGGACTTGTACGGTTATCTTGCCGGAGTGGACGAGAGCGGGGAGAGTCCTTACTACACTGATGACTCGTATGCATCTCAGGAACTATCCGATGTCGGAGTTGTCGGAATCA
Organism: uncultured Oscillospiraceae bacterium; assembly: GCA_963636745.1. GTDB lineage: Bacteria > Spirochaetota > Spirochaetia > Sphaerochaetales > Sphaerochaetaceae > Ornithospirochaeta. The sequence goes on from CAVHKW010000071.1 coordinate 2,597, forward strand.
AATACCGTGCCGGCACTATCAGAGGGCTTCCTGAAAATGTTAATCCGAACACCTATAACTATGTAATCTTTGACCCGAAAGATATTCAAATTGCTGACAACAAAAGACTCAAACAGGAAACCATTGCCGGAGAGAAGGAAGGCGGAAATCTATCTGAGAGTACAGGCCGCAAAGACCTTGAAAGTGTAGAAGACAGTTCTGTTGTTCTCAAGCAGATAGGCGACGACGAATGGACAGAGACAGCAAAGCGTATTGCACTCGAGGCAGGTTCACTTGAGGAGTTCTTCAAGTTCTACAGAGAGAGAATCGAGAGCGGTGATATGGAACTTAGTGACAGCAACACTGCACTCCTTCTTTCAAATATCTACGACGAGAGCCGAGTGGCAGAGAGATATGAAGACTTCGACGAGGATTACTACAACGGCTATGAAGATGATGCAGAGAGCGCGGGGAGCGACGACGGCTGGACAGTCGAAGGGCCCGACGACGAAGAGATACAGGAGCCTCAATCTTCAGCATCCGACAGCGATATGCCTGAAGACTGGCTTATGGACGACGAAGAGGCCGCCGACACAGATGATGACTGGATAGTCGAGGATGTCGAAAGCACTTCAGAGCCGGAGGCAGCTTCTTCATCTTCCACCGGTATGCCCGAGGATGTTCCCGACTGGTTCTTCGGAGACGAGGACGAGACGGAGAAGAAGGCGGTAGAGAAAGAGGAGACTATACAGGCAGTGGAGACGGCTGTTACCCAGGTGCAGAAGGTGGTAGTTGACGCAGACCTACCGAAGAAGCCGTCACTTGATCATTCACGCAGTCTCGATACTTCCCTCAAGGCAAGGTCAGTCGAGTTTGCATCCATACTTGCGGGAAGCAAGGAGGAGACCATCAAATTCCTCCAGGCGCTCAAGGACGTCAACGCAGAGTTCTTCTACAACGACCCGTCATTCATGCCGGATCCCGAGAGCATTACAGACGATGATGTTGAAGCACAGGAGATAAGACGCACGGCCTTCGATGAACTCGATAACATATCGAAGTTCATTCAGAACCTTGTCTATGACAGCAGGGGAGCTACAGTATCACGCAACCTCAGCTCTCTCTCCGACAGGGCATGGAAGATAGTTGCAGGACAGGTAGCGAAGAATGCCGAAGTATATATGGACCTCTACGCAAGAGCGGCCAACAATACCGACTGGGCGGGAGACGCATCAATAGAAGCGAAGGTGCTGCAGGAGCTGAAGCTCTCCGAGAAGGAATGGAACAATCTCTCCTACTACAAGAGGAAGATTTATCTGCAGGATATCGCAGACAAGGAGATGAAGGAGAAGATTCTCTCCGGCAAGGTTTACGACAAGGACCTCAAGGGATGGGTGACACGCACTGAAGAAAAGGCGGAGGCATCACTTGCGGAAGCAAAGGCGATAGAAGAAAGTCAGAAGTACATTATCGCCGAAGACAAGAAGACCATCCTCAAGCTCAGTACGGAAGCCGAAGACCTGCAGAAGAGAATAGCCACAATCCAGGAAGAAGAGGCAGAGGTACAGGACAGAATTGAGCGCATCGTCGTAAAGATGGAGAACAAGCTCAAGAAGAAGGGAGAGAATATCGAAGAGGAAACTCTCCGCCACAGCGAACTCGTGAAGAGACAGAACGCCCTCAAGAGGAGAGAAGCGCAGTATCAGAAGGCACTTGAAGCATGGCAGAGGAGGAACCTCAAGAAAGCCGATACTGTAGCCATCAATGCCGAACTCGACAAAGCCAGAGCGCTGGTCGAGGATGCGGAGAAGAAGGTGACAGAACTTCTTGAGAAGAAAACACTCACACCGGAGGAGGCTCTTGCAAGACTCGAGAACCTCTACAGTGCATGGCAGACAAAGAGACTTGCCGACAAGATAGAGAAGCTAAAGGAACACTACAAGGACAGACTTGAGAAAGCAACCAAAGACAAGCACGACGCACTGAAGAAGCAGCATGATGAACTCAGTACCCACTACAAAGATAGACTCAAGGAAGCTACACAGAACAAGCACGACGCCCTCAAGAAGGCGCATCAGGAGTACATGGCACTCATGAAGCAGAGGGATGCACTGAGAAAAATCAGAGCAGAGAAGGAGAGGCTTGCAAAGAGAATCATGAAAGCGCCGTCTGCTATGACAGCGCTCGAGGAGGCAAAACAGATCAAGGCTGTTCAGGCGCTCATTGACCCGAAGTTCAGAGCAAAGACCATGAGAACAATCGACGGAGTGAAGTACACAGTTGAAGACCTCAAGAACATGCTCAAGCGTAATCCGGATGACCCCGTATTCAGTACCCTTACTCACAGACAGATGGAGAGACTGTCGAAGACATCGCTTGACGAGATGACTCTCTCCGAAGTCGATACCGTCTACCAGTATATTCTCAAACTCAGGGAGGAAGGCCTTAACAAGAGAAGGGCAGAACTCCTTCAGAGAAAGAGCGAGAACAAGATTATATTCTCTTCTCTTATGTCGACCCTCAGAGAGAATCCGAAGTATGAGGAATACGGTTTCGAGGGAACGGAAGACAAGAAGAAAAGAGAGAAGACGAAGAGGAACAAGATCCGCGACGCATGGTATCAGACACTCAATATGGCACGTAAAGCACAGACTCTCGACAACGGAGAGAAGGGCGTCTTCTACAACCTCCTCATAAGGAAGAAGAGACTCCTGGAGAACGAGGAGATGAGAGCTGTCATGGCAAGAGGCGAGAAGATAGAGAGCATCATCAAGAAGAACAAGCTCGACAGTTCTCTCTATAAGACATGGACAGTCAAGCTCGAAGACGGCAGGGACGTGACATTCACGACAAGCGAACTTGCATACATCTATCTCTCGGCCAACAACGAGGACAACAGGGATGCCATAGCATACGGCACTCTTATCAGCGTTGACGAGAAGGCAGGGATAGAAGAAGCAGCAGAGAAGGCCATCATCGGAACAGGGAAGGACCTTGTTGATGCAAGGAACAACAAGATTGATACAGACATCCGCGCGCTCGGCGACTGGAGATACAATGCCGTCTATACACTTGCAAAGGAAGTTGTGGAGGGCGACAAGGGTGTCCATGAACTTGTGAAGGCAATTGAGAGCGACTTCAACGATCCGTCGTTCGATCGTGTTATCAACCTCACAAGAAAGATCTACAACGTCGAAGTGAAGAGGGAGAATTACTACCTCCCGCTCAGCCGCACGGACTGGATGGGAAAGGAACCGGGCGAAGACATCAAGGCCGACCTTCTCAATCTTGTGCCGGGAACTAAGGGAACCGTCAACAAGGGATTCACGAAGGAGAGGCAGGTTATTGCACCACGTAATCAGAGCCCCGTCAGATATGACCTTTTCAAAGTGTGGACCGATGCGGTGAAAAAACAGGAACATTTTGTCGCAATGCAGGAGTATGTCAACCAGCTCAACTCTATCTTTGAAGTGTCGAACACGAAGACGAACACTCTCAGAGCAGGTATCCGCAACACATACGGAGAGCAGATGCTCGAGGCAATCGATACTCACATCAAGGAGATAGCCGATCCAAATGCTGGAGCCGTACAGTCAGATCCTGCACGTGATATCCTCAAGGCCGCAAAAGGAAACATCTACTCTGCATACCTGGGATGGAAACTCAGTTCCATCACCAACCAGCTTATCACATCCCCCGCTGCATTCTTCGGAAAGGTAGGGCCGATAAGGTATGCGAAGAACCTCCTCCAGATGACATTCTCCTTCAATAAGACAAGTGAAGAAGTCTTCCAGCTGTCACCGTTCATGAAGAGCAGAAACTTCGACGTTATAGCCGGAGAGATTAAAGAGGCGGCGGAGGCTGTTGGAATGCCGAAGTACAAGAAAGCATGGAACAACTTCCTCGAGTTCGGCCTCAAAGGGCTTGAATGGGTTGACCAGTATACTGTCGTTGCGGGATGGAAGGCGATCTACGAGCAGGAGCTTGAGAGACTCGGTGACAACACAGAGGAAAATATCGGAAAGGCCGTTCAGATAGCAGACGAGTACACTCAGGAGACACAACCCCAGAGCAACAAGACAGAGCTGGCACCGCTCTACAAGAACAAGAATGAGATGCTCAACATCCTCCTGCAGTTCCAGACCTCCCTCAATGTCGTATGGAACAACCTTGCTTATGATACTGTCCACAACTTCAAGAGGGGAGACTTCAGAACGGCGCTCGGAGTCATGGCCGGATACGCGACAGCGGGAGCACTTCTGTCTCTTGCACACGGCGACTTTCAGCCGGACGATGACGATGATGACTACAGCTTCTGGAGAGCATTCCTCTATTCGACAATGTCCCAGGGCATCGAGAGTATTCCTGTCTTCTCCGGATATGTTGATTCTATCTTCGGCTACATAGTCAACAACGAAAAGCCTGGATACGGAACGACAAGCCTCACCCCGTTCCCGATGGCAGCATCGGCACTGGATGCAGCCAGGTATTCCATCCAGGCGGTCAAAGAGCAGAACACGGAAGCGCTTAACAAGGCCATTGAGAAGGGCGCTGATGCACTCATGCTCGGAGTAGGACTACCGTACTCCGGACTCAATGAACTCAAGGCTATCCAGGACAGAGGCGTCCAGGCGCTTATCGGGGCAAGGTAGAAGAACAAAAAAAGAAGAGTGCATAAAAGGAGGGAAACTGCACTCTTCTTTTGCGAGTAAATTTGTTGACGATATAAGTATAACAGCTTCCCTCATTATGCGCTCTTTTCTGACGACAACGGAGAATGAAAAAATGGAAGAACAAGGATATGCTTTTTATATGAACACGAATGAGAATAGAGAATCGAAGAAAGGCATGGCACTGAACTTTGTAAGCCAGTCGATAGTCTTTGTCCTGTCTTTACTGAAGCTCTTCATTCCTTCATCCATCCGTGATACTGGCGAGGAGTTATTTATGGATGTAATAAATGCATTCGATTACAGACTTATCCCTTGGGTTTTCGTGTTGAATATCATCGGATACTGGACAAAGAAACTTACTCTTCCTAAATGGGTACCGCCTACGCCTCTCCTGCTGATGCTTGCCTCATTCTTTATCTGCGCAGGCTTCGGATGGGCTCATACGGACGTGGTCGGCAGCAAAGCTCTCTTTGTCTCGATCGTCGAATACGGACTTGGGAACGGAGCGATTATTGCTATGCTTGCAATCTTCGGATATGACAGCGTTCATGCGTTCACAAAGCGCAGAGGATTCTCCGCAAACGAAAAGGAGGTTAAGGAATGACTAAGCTTACAAAAAACAAGACACTGGTTTATGTTCTTTCAGGAGTCGGGGTCGCACTTCTTACGGGACTTCTTTCGGGACTTGTTTTCCACTACCTTCCCGGTTATATCGTTCTATGGTCCATCCTCGGGTTCATCATCGGTTCTTGCATCGGAAGAGCTGCACTTCATATCTACTACAAGGACAACTCTGCAGAGATGTGGCAGGTGACTATCTACTACTTCCTCATAGCTGTCGCGCTTATCGGTGTTATCTATTCCGATTCATGGGGATGGGCGAACCTTTCCGCAGCAGTGGCAGTAGGAGCTGCGCTTATGGCAGCAGGGAGCAGATTCATCAATTATATCGGAGGAACCCTTACTCTCTACAAGATTGACAACCAACTCAGGTACTACCCGACGGATAACGATCCGACAAAGGAAGAGGACAAGACAAGACCGCTTATCACAGTAAACGGCGAAGCTCTGACTCTTGCCGAAGCAAAGGAGAAGGGAATGACAGAAGCTGTCGCAATTGCAAGAGCCGAGCTTGTGAAAATCTACGGACTCACTCTTAAAGAAGAGAAGGAGAAATGAAATGTGTGGAAAAAGATTAAGTATATTTTTGGTGGTTTTGTTAGTGGCATCCTCCTTTGTCTGGGCATTGCCTGGCGCAAAAAAAACGACTCAGGTAGCAACAGCCGTGCCAACAGCGCCGACACAGGAGTCGACCTCAGCGCCCTCGCAGAGCTCGTCACAGAACGAAACAACCGTAACATCGAAAAGCTCAGAAGTCTCGGCTCCAGTCTCGACAGAGAAGGTACAGGCGGCGACAGTCAGCGTATCAGAGAACTTGTCGGAGAGCTTAGAGCAGAGCAAAATGGCAGCAACAACTGAAAAGCTCAACGAGCTCCTTACTCTCCTTGAGAAGAACAACTTCGTCATCGGCACGGAGAAGATTGATACCATCAAGAAGACAGTTGAGGAATCAGTTGAAGGCATCGCTTACGACCTCGAACTGAACAATGCTCTTATCTCGGCGCAGTCAAGCCAGATCGAATCCCTCAAGAAAGAACTCAAGGCTACACGCTTCTTCATGGACCTCGGAGTCGCCTTCGGATTCAAGGACAAGGGTGTCACATATGGAGTCGTTGGAGATATGGGAATGAAGTTCGGGCAGGGCTTCATCGTGAAGACAGGAGCGCAGTACATGGTAGGCAGCCTTAATGATATCAAGAACGTTGCCTGGTCTCTGAATAACCTCACGGTGTCCGCAACCGTAGGCTGGGAATGGTAATCCCCCAAGTATTTATTCCCTCGTCTTGGTGCATCCCCGGTAAAACGGGGGTGTACCTTTTTCTGACCGATGATTGACCGAAAGACGGGATAAAGATGAAACATCAGAGAGAGTAGAACAGATGACAATGAAGCTATAGGAGAAAATGCTATGGCAGAATTTTCATCAAACGGAAAAGGTAACCTCGGTGTTACACTCGGAGCAATCGGAACAGGCCTCGGAGTTCTCGGTAACGGACTCGGGGGACTCTTCGGAAACAGCTACACAATGAACGGGCAGTCTGTACCTCAATGGGTAAGCAAAGAAGAGTTCACGCAGCAGCAGACCATCTCAAGCCTTGAGAGCGAGAACGCTTTACTCAAGGCAGAGAAGAACACGAATCAGAAGATGATCGAAGTGTACGAGCGTCTCGACACTAAGAGTCGCAACCTCGAGAAGGAACTCTCGGAGTTCAAAGCAACACAGGGAGTCATCAATGCACAGGTCGGAGCGAACATCGCAGTCGCGCAGAACAACATCGCTTCTTTGCAGACGGAACTTTCAGGGCTGACGAAGACAATCATCCCGATTACGAACGTATGTCCGGAGCCGATGAAGCTTTATAACTCATGGACTGCACCGACGACCACAACGACAACGTGATAAGGAGACTGTATTATGGTTACTCTCGAAAGAACAAAGGAAGGGATAGCAGCATACATCGATAGAGAGATAATCGCGAAAATACATGGAGCAAAGAAATGGATGGTGGCACTTGCCGTACCATCCATATTTGTCCGTATTGACGAGATGGTCGACAAGAACAGGGGTATCCTTATCAAGTCCGGATACCTTACGGAGGACTGCATGGTCGATATCGATAAGATTCACGAAGAGCTTAGGCTGATAGCATCGAAGACTGGAGCAGTGACAGAACACTTCCCGCTTGTCGGAGACGTCATGTTTTCAATAAGTGATATCGACTGTCTCCGTTCGTGTATCCTCGGAAGCTGAGAATGAGAAGAGGCCCCAGCGCCTCTTCAAGCTGGGACCTCTCCGGTATAAAAGTAACATTGACCAATGCGGATATTTTACCACATTTTTACTTCCGCGACAGCTAATACCTGGCAAAAGTGCTGTCACCGATTTGTCACCATTATGCACCTTGAAATGTTCTGAAACAGACGGAGATGCAACAATATCTCTTTGTTAACAATATCTATATGTTCGGAATCTGAACAACCGCAGAACCTTAATCGGGCCCATACTGGGCAACATGCTTTATATATAGCTCTTTATATGGCAACGAATTACAAGGAGTGGCAAGTGAAAACTGTCACCTCTTTTGTCACTTTTATCCTTTACTTTGCCACTTTTCGGTGTAAAATCGTTCTTATGAAGAAGGACTACAGATTTATAAAACGTACAGGGCGGAACATCGAAGTCGTGTTTACAATCCAACCGGGTAAGCACATATCTACAGGAACAAGGGACATGGTTGAAGCTGTTGCCTTTGCTGAGAAGTACCTTAGATCGCAAGGTATCTTCGGCGAGGAGATACCACTCTTCAAGGACTATGCAGAAGACTTCTTTCTCAAAACCGAGGAAGGCTCCCTCCGATACCGGCATCGTATGTTTGGCAAGGAAAACAGGGAACATTGGTACATACGGCATCAGCAGGACCTTGAAGTCTACGTCGTCCCGACCTTCGGAGAGTACAGACTTGACTATATCAAGCCGCAGATGATCGAGAACTGGCTTATGAAACTGAAAACCAAAAATAAGGAAACGCCTCTTGCAGGAAACACGAAGAAGAAGATCCTCTATGTCTTAAGGGAAGTCCTGGACAGTGCAGTGAGAGAGAGTTACATATCATCCAACCCGGCACGCAACGTTATGACACCTTCCCAGAAACCGGTATATAAGAGAAGGCCTCTTACAAGATATGAACAGAAGACACTCTTTCCTCCTTCAGTGACAGAGAGGATAGAGGTATGGAATAAGACTTCTTATGCTGCATTCTTCTCTGTTATGTATGATACCGGATTCAGACCGGCAGAAGTTGCAGGGCTTCGTGTCTGCGATATCTATACAACACCCCAGGGCTTGGGGGTGTTCACGGAACACACTATATGCTTCGAGGAGAACAGAGCAAAGGAGAGGGTCAAGACATCGGGCAAGGGTATGGAGAACAGGGTCGGACTTCTCTCAACTGTTACCGGAGAGCTTATTACGAGACTCATAGAGGAGCAGCATCTTCAGGGAGAGGATTATCTCTTCCTGGTATTCTATAACAAGAAGGAGAGCTGGATATCGAGCCTGACAGCAAACAGGAAGTTAAGATCTGTTTGCGAGAAGTACAACATAGATACGAAGGAAGTCTGTCAGTATTCCCTCCGGCATACTCATGCAACATATCTCAGAGGTTCAATGGATGAACAGGCTCTTGCTCTTTCTATGGGACACAGCGGAGGAAGAGTGAGAGATGACTATGATCACCGCAGCGCAAGCATCCTTATTGCACAGCTTGAGAAGCATAGAGGCGACATGTTCAACGACAAGGACGAGACGGAGAATATCAAGCCTCTGGATAAGAAGGTGAATTGAATAAAGGGGGTATACAGTTTCATGCCGGACAGGCTTTATGGTGGCGTTAGCTTTCATTGTTCTCGGAACTCCTTCTGAGCACATTCATATATCTCCCTGGAGCATAAAACCATTCTGTTCTATTAAACCTTCTGAGATGCTCTAAAGCCAAATCTGTTATCTTTCTGTTGAAACGCCTTTCTTCTTCTTCGACAAATGGATACGTGTTTCGTTCGGAAAGAGTAAAATATACACAGACGTTTAAGACTTCGCTTGCAAAATATTGCCTTTCCCCCGTCGGGGTCATCACGGCGGCAAGACGCCGTATGGCATTATCGTCAAACTCGTCAATAAAGATGCAATCCTCCTCGTGGCTATGCCACCAGTCGCATCCATTTATCCTTGCACAGTTCTTGAAATCCTTGAGATCTTCAAAAAAATAAGCATAGAAAGGTTCTTTTGCGCACTTTCTCATCTTTATTTGCGCACCATATTTCTGTTTGATTATCCCAATCGCGGCGAAGATAATTAGAAACGTGACAACACAGAGAGCGTCCTTCATAAAATCTCTCCTTTGAGTTGCCTTATGAGGGAGGCAAGGCTATCAGCAACACCGGGGGTTGAGTCCATAACGTTAAGAACATATCTGTAATTATCAGAAGAGGTATTTTCTGTTTTCTTAGAAGCAGACTCCCCTGTCATTAAATATTCAATTGTAGTGCCTAGATAGCTTGATATCTTCATCTGTATATCAGTTCTTGGATACCTATTTTTTGTTTTCCACTGTCTTACAACCCCATAGCTTACATCAATTGCTTCTGAAAGATCTTTCAGACTTTTTCCTTGAGAATCTAATAATTCCCAAACCCTATTCCAATACTCAAATGCAAAAACGGGCATACCGTCCTTCCTTTTCGGTAGTTTTATATGGATATCAAAAAATAACAAAAATGTTAACAATTTTGTTGACAAAGTTATTAAATGATAGCTATATTGATATCAAACAATAACAACCGAGGAGCAATATGGAATACACGGGAATGGTCAGAACGACATTAAAGCCTGAGGAGAAGAGCGACCTCAAGAGGATTGCCTCAAGCAAGGGCATGACTTTTACAGGCTGCATCGATATGTACCTCAGGGAAGCAATCAGAAAAGAGAAGGAGACGGAACATGCAAGTAAAGCTGGAAGAAATTGAAGAGCTGAAAGCAGAGGTTCAGATGCTGAGAGAATCAATTGAACTTCTTATCGAGAACACATCGACTCCCGAAGTAGTCGACGTCAAGTTTATCGCGAAGAAGAAGAACGTGTCTCCTACATCCCTCCGCAACAACTACCGCTATCTTCTCCCCAATTATGGTGAGAGTGATTATCCGGGAGACCATGCAAGGTGGGACTGGAAGACGTGGCAGAAGTGGGACAGCATCCCCGTCAAGCAGAGGAAACTTGCTTACAGACAGGAAGTTATGTCGAGACATCAGAAAAAAGAAAACCGCCTAAGCGGAGCAAACGCCTGAGCGGTAAAGAGCCTTCCTTGAAAGACAAAAACAGAGGAAGGCAGGGAGGAGAAGGTTATGAAACCTTTCACTAAACAAAGTGTAAATCTACAGAAGAAGGAAGTCAAATCCATCGCGACAATCGTCGCCAGAGACTGGGCCATCGTTAATGGTGAGTTCATCATCCTCACGGCCGAAGAGAAGAAGTGGAGAGCGCAGCATGCCAGATAAGGAATCTTATTATCGCATCAAGTGCGCCGACGAAGAAGAATGGCTGGAGGAAAGAACAAAGCATCTACAGGCAAGCGAGGCTGCATCTATCCTCGGCGTATCCCCTTGGAAGACCAAGACGGAGCTCTGGGATGAAAAGGCCGGACTCAAGAAGGCAAAGGACATCTCAGATAAGCCTTATGTCATCTACGGCAAGAGAATGGAAGAACACATCAGAGAATCCTTCCTTCTCGACTGTCCTTATTTCGAATGCGACTATCACGCGTTCGATATCCTCGTGAACAATGAGCGCCCGTGGCAGGCATGCACTCTCGACGGAGAGCTGAGAGTAATTGCTCCTAATCCCTGGAATCTTCCAATTGGGAGCAAGGGAGTACTCGAGTGCAAGACAGGTCAGTGGAAGAGCTATAAAGACCTCGAATCGTGGAGTGACTTTCCGGATCACTACTATGCGCAGCAGTGCCATCAGTTAGCTGTCACGGAATGGAGCTTCAACATCAGTGCGTCGAGGATCAAGAGAGATGCGTTCAGGGAGAGAGACAAAGGCTTTCCCGAAATCAGAACTATCTACCACATCGTCAAAGTACAGGACGTACTTGATGACATCGTGATGCTTAACAAGGAAGAGATTGCTTTCTGGCAGTCTCTCGAAGACGGAGTAAGACCCAGCTACAGGGTATGACTATAAAGGAGATTTATATGGATCTATTTAACCACAAAGAATCCCAGACGGGAACAGAAGTAGAGAAGACAACTACTACTGTCGCAGAGGAAAAGGTAGCACCTACCTTCGAAGGCAAGAGCTATACCTTTAGAACCCAGCGCTACAAGGCAGAGGACAGACCGTGTGTTATCAACGAGAACGGGAGAGCTATCGCGCTTGATGGACCGCTTGCAATGTCGATCGTGAGCTCGGTATCGAGAGCTGCATCACTCTTCAACGACGTGTCGGAGCTTGACGATCAGGTGAAGTACGCGCTTACAAGAGTCATGCCGAGCCTGCACGACGGAGTTGTCCCCGAGGGAACAGTAACCCAGGCGAATGCCGACGAGGCGAAGAAGGTCAGAACAGAACTAAATAAGCTCTGGAACGATCTGGAAACGGAGCGCAAGAGCGGAAGATCCGTAATCGAGGGCCCTTACAAGTACATCGACGGAATCTACAAGGACAAAACAAGCCTCCTCGTGAATGCCATTGCAGCACTCAAGAAGCAGATCGACAAGGTTGACAATGCAGAGAACGAGAAGAAGAAGGCTGCAATCAGAGAGACCATCATCACTAAGGCCGGAGATTACAACAAGGATCTTCCCGCGCTCTTAGAAAAGTACGAAGCGCTCTACAACAAAGTCTGGCAGGACAAGTTCCTCAATAAGACTACGAGCGACACCAAGATGCAGGAAGAGATTATGAAGTCTCTCGGCGATATCGCCTCCGATCTCAAGGTGATCGAGAACGAGAGCGACAATGACAATCTCAGAGCAACCTACTACGAGACAGGGAATCTCTCCGATGCGCTCAAGAGAAGGCAGCAGGTTGAAGAGGCCAAGAGATTCGCTTCCGAACTCAGACGGAAGTCGCATCCAGTCGAGCCGACACCAGAGCCAGAACCGGAGCCCGAGAAGATCAGTGTACCAGAAGAGCCGAAAGTAGACGCGCCCTCACGTGCCCCCGAAAAACCACAGGTTACTCTCACCGACTTCGGGCCGGGGAAAGATCAGTACTTCCACTGTTGGAATGCCAACCCAGCAGAGTTCACAGGGCTTATCGCCTACATGAAAGAGCACGGCTTCAGATGCGAAGGCATCAAGAAGATAGTCGACTATTATAAAGAGTCTTAACTGAAGATACATAAAGGAGTTATACACTATGGGTAGATTCAATCAGAACTACAACTACAACAGCAACGATTATGATGCATACCCGGCAGAAGTCCCCGCATCATCCTCCCCGGTAATCCAGGGTAGTAACAACGCCATCCAGGCAATGTATGCAACCAATCCCGCAATTGCAAGAGAGGTTGCAACAGTACAGTGTCAGATGCTTATTGCACAGTCGTGTCCGCGGAACATGGAAGCAGTCCAGAAGAGAGTTGAAGCGTCATGCTCGAGATTTCAGCTCGCATCGTCCGCTGTCTATTCATATGCCAAGGGAGGCACTGATATCCAGGGCCCGTCTATCAGGCTTGCAGAAGCGCTTATCAACGCATACGGCAATGCTAAAGCAGGCTTCGAGGTAACAGCCCAGGGCGACAAGGAGAGCACAGTCAGAGCATATGCATTCGACATGGAGACGAACACTCTCATGGAGAGAACTTTCGTCGTGTCGCACCTCAGACACACCAAGAGCGGAGACTACTTCCTCACGGACCCGAGAGAGATATACGAGGCTGTCGCGAATAATGCATCCAGGAGAGTCAGAGCATGCATCCTTGCGATCATCCCGTCAGACCTGCAGGAGTTTGCAGTAAAGAAGTGCACAGAGACTCTCTCGCAGAACGTCAAGATTACCCCCGACGTGCTCAACAATCTCGCAAATGCCTTCGCTTCGTACGGAGTCTCCAAGCCCCGCATCGAGAAGTTCATCCAGAGGAAGCTCGAGGCTATCACGACAAGTCAGTATCTCAAGCTCAAGCAGATTTACACCGCACTTCGTGACGGCATGGGAGTAGCAGACGACTACTTCGAGCCGGAAGACGTACCGGCAGAGAACGAAAAAACGCCCGTAAACGAACCGAAAGGAGAAAAGAGAAAATCTGTACCAACTCAAGAGAAGAACGCAGTACAGAGCGAAGAATCAACGCCAGAGAAGAAAACAGCTTCCGAAGACGAAGAGGAAATGAATTTCTAAACCACGCGCCCGAGGAGTTGAGCTAAGCTATCCGGCTCTTCTCCCAGGGCTTTTGATAAGCGAGTAAACAATGAGTGTTAGACCATACATGAGACTTGATATCAACTGCATCCTTGACCCAGATATCCAGCTGATGCTTACAGAGATGGGAGAGGGAGCACTTGCAGAGTACTTCATTCTTTGTGCACAAATGTACAACTACGACAAGTATGACTTTGCAATCCCTAAAAAGTGCCTCAAATCCATAGCTGGACTTCTGCAGACAACGGAAGCAGATCTGAGAAAAACGGTCTCGTACTGCATAGGAAATGGCTTCTTCAAAACCGAAGAAAAGGACGGAGAAGTATACATCTACTCAGAAAGGAGAAGATGCGAACTCCACAAGATGCAGGTGGAAAGAAATGCTAAATCAGAAGCAGGAAAGAGAGGTAACGCAATAAGGTGGAGCAAGAAAGAACAGGAGGAAGAAGATGAATAAACCAGCTAAAAGCTCTTCTCTTACTTACAAGACTTTTAGTACTTCCTTCTTTATAGCCTTCAAAAAGGATATATCTATTACATTACCATTACATTATATTGCGATTACATATGCGATTGGATATGCGATTACATATGCGATTACATATGCGATAACCTCTCTTTCTCCACTCAAGTTTTACTTCGCAAAAGCGATAAGGAGAATTAAATGAAAGGATTTATTGAAGCAACACCAAGGGCGACAGGACGGAAGATATTCGTCAATGTGCAGCACATCGTAGAGCTTGCCATAGATCAGAACGGCACAGCCCACATCGTACTATCGAGAGGCGATCGCTCGATACCAGTCAAGGAGTCATACGACGAGTTGAAGGAGATGATCGAGGAAGGAGAGAATGCAGAATGAAGAAGCTCTATGTTGTGCGGTTCCACTTCGGGAACGGCTCATACGAGAGGATGCTGATCCAGGCGTACACGCCTGAGGAGGCTGACGGCATCGCAAGGCCTATGTTCAACGAGAAGTTTTCAGTCGGAGAGAGAGCGGACAGGGGAGGAGTTGCGAAGGTAGCTATCACCCAGGTCGATCTTCGAAGTGAAGAAAACCAGAGGTATCTATGACAACCGAGCAGAAGATAACCGCACTCAAGTACGAGACAGCAAGTGTTCAGTACACGGTACGGGAACGCGTTCGAAAGTACAAAGAGCTGAAGAAACTGGAACAGATCCAGAAGCAGCAAGGAGGAAAAACGAAATGACAAACACGAAAAATGACAGTGAGATAGACAGCCGTATTACGGCGATGGCTGATTACTGCCGTGGTGGACATTGCGCACAGTGCAAGTATCTGACGAAGAAAGAGACATGCAAGTTGCTGGATTGGATTCTGTTCTACAACGATTTCCCGTATCCAGCAGATATCGAAGAAGACGAAGACGAAGAGGAGGAAGAGGAATGACCGAAGAGGAACGCATGGATAACTATTACGAACATCGAAAGATTCGGAACTATTACAAGTTTCACGGCATGGACGATGAGCCGATATATATCAACGTCAAAGCGGAGATTAAGTCGGTAGTTTCGGGGCATATTCTTTTGTGGGACGGCCCGGGGTATGAAGTGAAAGAATCCGCCGATGAAGTGGTAAGAATAATCGAGGAAAAGAAGCATACAAGGGATTTGCTTGTAGATGTATTTCTTGAAGCTAAGGAAGAATGTGCTATTGCGGGCATGAACACGAGCTGTCTTAACTGTGAAAAATATTACTCATGTTGGATAAGAAGGGCTGTTCGCCTATTACCGGAGTTGGAGGAGAACTTATGACAGAGTACAACGAAGTGCAGAGGATAGTCGCCGAATCCTACCGCACTAAGATTGACGCAGAGGAATTGAGGAGGGAGGTGAAAGCGATACTGAATGGAATCATCAAGGAAGCGGCTAATCCCAAGAGCGAGGATTATCCGCACGAATATGCGTCTGGGATGATAGCAGCGTATAAGCACTTCATCTGGATGATAGACGAAAAGGAGAAAGGAAGATGATGGTAGACATCTATACAATAGCACTCTGTGCAACATTGGTATTATTCGGGCTTGTAGTAGTGCTCTTTGTCATGCTCATAAAAGACCAGAGCGCACTCGGCGCAAGGCAGAAGATAGTCGAGAATAGAGTCAACACAGAGCTGGCTTCATTCCGTGAACAGATAAAACTATTCAAGCGGGCCGACGAAGCAAAAGAAGAAGGATAATACCGGCAATGGCAAAGAATGCAGTACAGGCCGTTTTTGAGGGCTTAGAGGAGAAAATAGGAAATGACAAGAAAGGAACTTGAAAGAGTATTAGCCGAAAAGGGCTATGCAGAGACGAAAGTACAGACGAACGGAGCAGGGTACTGGGTTAAGGATGATGAGCATGTTGTTTGCCTCACAGACAAGAATGCCGGCTTCTACTGGGATAGCGATATCCCCGACGCGGTTATACCACTGCGGCTGTTGCAGTGTAAGGATGGCGTTATCACGCTGCATAAGGAGTTTGAGCTGTGATAGTCAGATTTCAGACGTGGTGCAAGGCTGATACTTTCGAGGAGTTGACGGTGATAACACAGATAGTCAGAGGGTATAAGGAGGCTAATTCATGAAGAGGTACAGCGTTATATCAGCGATGGAGGCAGGAGAGTTTATCGACAGGGTTAACATGTCCATCCAGACACTTGGAGCAGAGCCGATCGGCGGCGTGTCTACACAGGGCGCGCTGCTGTTGCAAGCAGTGCTGATCGACATCCCCGATGCATCCGACGATAACGAGGATGAAGGAGAGCCGGATGCAAAAGTAGAGAACAAGGAGCAGGTAAAAGCGAAGAAGCCATCGAAGGCGACGGCAGCAGCGAAGAGTAAGTGAGGCGCATGTTCAGATATGGCGGTAAAAGATATTCGAGTAATCGAGTTTCACAATGGAAAACCGATGCATTCATACGACGGGCTGCAGGAGTGCGCTACGGCCTTTCACTGTCACATGGAACTTATCAAGGGCTTGATCTATACAGGTCAGCCCTTTCCGTATCTGGAAGGCAGTATAACTTTCGACATACATCCCGCATGCAATTGTCGCATCGTCAGAGGGAGAGCCGAGCCCAGCACCGATGGTAACGGCAGAAAGAAAGCTCGGAAGTACTACACTTTCGACATCGTTAGTAATAACGACGAAGAAGGAGAAGGAGAAGAGGGGGAGAGTATGAGAGGGGGAGAGGAGGGTAAATCATGCAGGAGCTGACAGCAGAAAAGAACATAGGAGGAAGACCTGCAAAGTACAAGACTCCTCAGGAATTTGAAGAGAAAGCCCTCTCGATTCTGGAAGAATGTAAAGCTGATGACGGACCGGTTCCAACGATACTTTGGTTAGAGGTTCAGATGGGCATACCTTGCTTCTATGACTACATGCATAGACCGAGGTTTTCAGACACCGTTACGCGCGTGAAAAAGCTTGTCGACTGTCTCTATGAGCAGAAAGCCAACAAGGGAATCATCCATCCCCGAATCGCTGCAATGAAGCTTGCTCACGAGAGAGACTACGCACCGGTAGTGCAGCAGGTCGATATCAAGCAGGAGACCACAGTAAATACCAGAGCCTTCGAGAATCTCTTCGCAAAAGCCCAGGCTCTCGACGTCAACTGCAGAGATGCGCTTGTGAAGGAACTTTCTGCTACACTAGGAGAGGAAACAGAAGAATGATGGCAGGCAAGAAGAGAGTATACACGGCTAGCGATATCATACTTGCGAGGACACTCCTACAGGCGCTGGATCGGAGCTACTATGTCAAGTCTCTCGGCTTCTCCTGCTTCGAGTGGCAGAAGGACGTACTCAAGGATACGTCCAAGCGCAAGGTGATTAACGGAGCGCGTCAGAGCGGGAAGAGTACTATTGTTGCAGCAGTGCCGGCACACACTGCGAGGTTCTATCCAGGAAGCATATCCATCATCGGAGCGCCGACAGAGAACCAGGCGAATGAGACCATGAGCAAGGTTATCTCATTCATAGCACGCGACAAGAACTACCCGAAACTCAGGAAGTGTTCCAACGAAGAAGTACAGCTTGAGAACGGAAGCCGTATCATAGTCAGAACAGCCAAGAGTGACACTTTCAGAGGATACTCATGTCCGAGGGTGATCATCCTGGATGAAGCAAGTCGTATCGAAGACGAGGCGTATACATCCGGAGCACGCCCTATGTTGACCGATAACCCTAACGGAGAGCTCTACCTCATATCCACACCATTCGGACAGGAGGGATTCTTCTATGCTGCAATGCATGATACGACAGGCACGTGGAGGAAGTGGAATATCCGAAGTCCTTACACAGTCGTCGGAACGGGAACAGAGGCGCATCTAGAACAACTTGAGAGCGAAGAGGAGTTCCAGAAAGAAGGCATCCGCTGTTTCTTCTCTCCCAGACACAGAGACATTCAGTTCAACGCCGAGCAGCTGGCCGAGATGAAGACCATGCAGTACCGACAGGAGTACGAGACTCTCTTCATAGAGAAGCAAGGGCAGGTGTTTTCCTACGAAGAGATAAGCGACATGTTCAAGCGTGGATATGAAAGCATCCTCGACGGAGAGCGCAACCCACTTGAGACTGCAGCATTTCCGACAGCCGACGATGCCGGAGCTATCTCATTTTCTGTCTGACGACAACGAAGAGCGACATTATGCCGTCAGTAGGTTATCCTTCATTGTATGGCATACTTTCCGTATAGTCGCTTTGACTTTGAGCTTGACAAGCAGTACTACTATCCGCTCGCGTTCGATTACGATGACGTGGATAAGGTTATTGTTATTGTCTCGGATACAACAGGACGCTCTTCTTCTCTCACGAGAGGCGATGACTATACACTCGAAGGAGACCGGATAAACCTCCTCCTTACGCCGACACAACTCTGCAGGAAGTACAGTCTTGAAATCACCAAGATATTTGCAATTCGGTTCTCCGGTATCTGCGTAACACCGGAGTTCAATTACGGAGTCTATCTCGACGTCAAGAAGATCCAGAATACCCTTGAAGCTATGGCAAAGCAGCTTGCCGAAGTGCAGATGACAAGCGAGAACGCTGTCAAGCTTGCTTACGAAGAGTGGGAGAACAGTAACGTCGATCCAGTCGTACAGATCCCGACAGTGCGGGAAAGAGCAGGGCGCATCTTCGCCTTCGACGACGACGGCAGAGCTATCATGATAAGGGACGCGGATCTTGCACAGACGATACAGACGTACATTAAGGCTGCGAAGAACCCAGTTACTGTTGATGCATCTCTCTTATCCTATTCTTTCCCAGGAATCGGATACGAGGGCTACATCACCCCAGAAGAATACACAAAGCTCGAGTCAGTCTTCTCTGTCAAGCAGGGGGATATCACGTACAAAGCTATAGATGCACCGCTGACAGACTATCCGCTCGACAAGGGAACATTCTTCCTACGCACAGCCCTTACCGATATCTCGAACATTGAAGTCGACAAAGACACAATCCGAGGAACAGAACTCTCCGAGATGACAGCAGATTCTGCGATGATAGCAGTCACAGTAGCATACAGGGACCTTGAGGGATACGCCGACAAGTTCATCAAGCTCATATCTCTCTCTCGTACCAAGACAGGGCCCGAAGGCGATAAAGGAGAAAAGGGAGACCCCGGGGATAAAGGCGACAAGGGAGATGATGGATACGCTTTTACGATCGGCATACTCT
>CAVHKW010000072.1:0-18009 GCA_963636745.1 uncultured Oscillospiraceae bacterium
GAAATTTCTGAGAAAGGGCCGGAATAACAATTTGTTTCCGACCCTTATTAACCTTACCAGATTCTGCTGTTCCACTGCCAGAGATCGCAGTTGGCGCCACATAGAGAAGCTATGGGAGAGCTGATCTCATCCATCTTCTTTATTATCTCGTCGCTGAGCTTTGTCTCTATTGCTTTTACGTTCGATTCGAGCTGCTCGATGTTTCTTGCGCCTCCGAGAACTGTCGTGACGGCACTTCTTGATAGAATCCAGGATGTACAGAGTTCACTGCACTTGTATCCTGTTTCTTTTGAAAGCTCTCTAAGCTCTTTGAGGAATACTTCGAGCTCTTTCTCCATACCGCGTCCGCCGTGACGGATCTGATCGTTACCCTGACTGTCGAAGTGGAGTGTCCTTCTTCTGATTACCGGAATTTCCTCGATTGAGTTGTACTTACCCGAAAGGATTCCCTGCATGAGAGGCATATAAGCCATAACTGCTATGTTGTTCTTCTCGGTATACGGAAAAACAGCTTTCTCTGCGCCTCTGTGTATGACGTTGTAGGCAAGCTCGTTGACAGTAATCTCTATACCGAGCTCTTTAGCTATCTCCATCTGTCCCACTCCGAAATTCGAGACACCGATCTCTCTTACAAGCCCCTTGTCTTTAACCATCTGCAGCTTTTCAAGGTTGGCCTTGAGAAGATCCTTGTCGTTGCAGGGCCAATGCATCAGGAGTACATCTAGGACATCTATATCCAGACGCTTCAGGGAATCCTTGACCTTTTCTTCGTACTTATCGATGTCATCCCAGCTCTGCTGCGGAATCTTGTTGCAGATAATCATCTTGTCCCGGAGAGAGTATTTTTTGACAACCTTTCCGAGTTCTCTTTCTGCGTTCCCGTCGTTGTAGGCAAATGCGGTGTCGTAGAAGTTGACGCCGAGTTCGATTGCCCTGTTGAGAAGAGCCTCGCTCTCTGCTTTTTCCTGTGCTCCCCAGTAACTGCTGCTGTCGCTTCCGAATGTCCAGCAACCCAAAGTCATACGGCTGACCATTAAGTCAGACTTTCCGAGTTTTACCTTATCCATTTATTAACCTCGTCTTTTATTTTTTTATCAGTTTATTTTTCTGATTGTCTCTCCAATTACAAGTTCTACAGGAATACTTATCCTATAGGGATTTCTGTTTCCTCCGCCGAGCTGCCACAGAATTGCCTCTGCCGCCGCTTCTGCAAGGTACTCGACATGGGCTTCTATCGTTGTAAGAGGCACAACGGAAAGATGTGCGTTAAGGTTGTCGTACCCGATAACGCTTACATCCTTGGGAATCTTCAAGCCGTATTGTCTGAGTGCGGAAATAATTCCGAATGCGATTCTGTCGTTGAAGCCGAAGAATGCCGTCGGAAGCTTTTTGGTATTCTCAAGGTATTTGAGAACTACTTCTCTTCCCGCTTCCTGCTCCCATGAATCACATACAAGGAAGGATGTTTCGGGAATCTTGATTCCTTCTTCGCTGTATGCTTTGAAAAAGCCCTTTGCTCTTTCATTCGAGCATACATAACTTCTCGTTCCAGAGACGACTGCGACATCCCTGTGGCCGTTTTCGAGGAGATACCTTCCTGCAAGGTATGATCCTCTTTCATTGTCGGAGAGAATGGAAGGAAGACGCGGATCGTAGGAGTTGGCAAGAACACAGGGTATTTTGGCGTCCAATGCCGCACTTATCTGCTCTTTCGATATGTTGCTGACAAAGATGATCCCGACAAGATTGTACTTCTCGACTGTCTTCAATACATTGTCGCTCTCGTCGAAAGTGAGATAGATAAGCGAGTAGCCGTGCCTTTTGAGTTCCTTTCCGCATGTGTTGAGTAGTGATGCATAGAACTGCTGTGCGATGGCATTACCGCTCGGGAGAAAGAACCCGATGTTCTGGGTATCCTTTACTTCCTCTTTCTCTCCATCCCTCTTTACGATGGTTCCTTTTCCCGCCTTCTTCTCGACAAGGCCCTCGTCTACAAGAAGCTGTAATGCCTTTCTTACCGTGCTGCGGTCAACAGAGTAAAGACTGGCTATTGTGTTTTCTCCCGGAAGCAACTGCTCGTTTTCCAGGCTGCCGTCAAGAATAGCTTTCCTGTAATCTTCGTAGATTTTCTGGTAATGGAAATTACTCTTTCCTTTCATTTTCTCCCATCCGTTAATAAATAGTAAGGTACAGGTATTATACATACTAATTATTAGAAAACACAATAAACCAACATGTTGGCTTTTTTATAACATATCACAACGAAAAATGGGTGTCAACAAATAAATTAAAAAACATGTTTACAACCTGTTTGGCTACATGTATACTCAAAATCGTGACAAAAGGAGAAGAAAAGAATGTCAACATGTTTTTATTGTGATAACGGTGAAAAGCTTAAGAGCTTGATGATTGAGTTCCTAGAAACAAAGTATACACGCGTATTTCTGAATAGAGATCAGAAGCACATCGGGCGCTGTGTTGTGGAGTTCAAGGAGCACAAGACGGAATATTTTGAGCTAACAGAAGAGGAAAGAGTTGACTTTTTCGATACAGTATCGAGAGTTAGCAAGGCGGTCTATAATGCATTCGGGGCTGACAAGATCAACTACGCAACATTCGGCGACCTCGTTCCTCATGTACATATGCACGTCGTACCCAAGTACAGGGACGGTCTTCAGTGGGGAAGCCCCTTCGATGACTCAGTCGAGAAGAAGATCCTCTTGGACGACGAGTACAAAGAAATTATCGAAAAGATAGAGGCTGAATTAGACAAGTAGTACAATTACAAACATGTTTGCACAACATGTTTTATAAGAGAAAACAAAAAAGGAGATTCAAAAATGAAAAAACTGGCTATTTTATTACTTACACTGGCGCTTACACTCTCACTGTGTTTTGCTTCCGGTTCAAGTGAAAGTACTTCAGGCGTAAAGACACTCAAGCTCGCAACTGACGCAGCGCTTGATTATCCGACAACGAAGGCACTCTCGAAATTCGCCGAACTTGTAAAAGAGAAGACAGACGGCAGATACCAAGTAGAGATATATCCTTCGATGCTACTCGGGGATGAGGTATCGTATCTTGAGCAGCTTCAGCTCGGTACTGTCGATATAGCAAAGGTAAGTATCGGAACGATTAGCGGACTCTATCAGGACCTCCAGGTATTCTCACTTCCGTTTATGTTCAAGAACGGCGACGAGATGTGGAAAGTTCTTGAGAGCAGTGTCGGAGAGAAGGTTTTGAACGGCCTTGATTCATATGGTATACACGGCATCGGTTTTACAGATAACGGCAGCAGAAACTTCTACACAACAAAACCCATCGCCACGCTTGATGATTTCAAGGGTATGACACTTCGTGTCCAGCAGAACAACATGATGATCGGCATGGTCCAGTATCTTGGGGCAAACGCTGTCAACGTATCTGCAAACGAAGTCTACTCAGCTATTCAGACAGGTGTATGTATGGGCGGTGAGAACAATGTGAACATCATCCTTTCAGAGAGCTATTACGAGGTGGCAAAGTATGTGACACTCGACAGTCATACAACGGGAATGGACATTATATGTATCAACCTCGATCTCTGGAAGTCTCTCTCAAGTGAGGATAAGGCAGCTTTCTCTTCTGCAATGGCCGAGGCTACAGCTTATGACAGAGAGATATGGAATAATGCCATCGACGAGAGCATAAAGACGCTGACGGAGAAGGGCGCTGTTGTCTACACTCCGACAGATGATGTTCTCCAGTCGTTCAAGGATGCAATGGCTCCGCTCTACAAAGAGTACTCTGCAAAGTACGGTACATGGATTACAGAGATCAATAATGTTCTCAGTAAATAAATCTCTTCCTATTTAATGTATCTTCCGCCGTGGAATATTCCCTCCGGCGGAAGATATCCCTATGACACACAAAGAAAATTGGATTAAAAATATGAAAGATAAGATTGAAAGAGTAGTTAATTTCATCTTCGACAGAATAGAAGATCTGGCTAAGATCATAGTCTTCTTCATGGTCACTGTTGTGACTATCCAGGTCGTTGTAAGATGCTTCGGAGGAAATATAAAGTGGTGTGAGGAGATAATGCTTCTTCTTCTCGATGCCCTGATGTTCCTTCTTCTTCCCATCGGAATCAAGGATGATCTGCATATCCGGATCGATATATTCGCAAAGAAATTTCCAAAGACGGTGAGAAAGGTGATTGTACAGTTCTCGAACCTTGTCATCCTGGGAATTTCAATCTGTATGATCTGGTACGGCAAGGTGCTTATGGACAAGACCTATTCGGCATTCACCATTACGGGAATCCCGCGTAAGTATCTTTATCTCATAACGGTTATCAGCGGCATTCTTTCCCTGATTGTCTCTGTTCTCAAAGTATTCGGAATGCTCAATACCAAAGATACAGAGGATTTCATCGAAGGCATTGTAAGCCTGGATAACGTTTAAGAGGAGTATAATTATGTCAATATATACCATGGAAGCAATCATTCTCTTTGTTTCCTTCATCATCCTGTTGGTGCTGCGTGTTCCCGTAACATTCAGCCTTCTCGGCTCTGCTGTAATAAGCTGTCTCGTATTCGATCCCAAGTTCATCTCCTCGGTCTTCCTCAGACTCGGAGACGGCATTCAGTCATTCTCATTCCTGGCGATTCCTTTCTTCATCTTCGCCGGCGATATTATGTCTGCAGGAGGAATATCGGAAAAGATCGTAAATGTCGCCGATGTCCTTGTCGGGCGCTTCAGAGGGGGACTGGCATATACGAATGTCATCGACTCCACTTTCTTCGGCGGAATCTCCGGCTCTCCTACAGCTGATGTCTCGTCCCTTGGTCCTATCCAGTTCGATATGATGACAAGAAGCGGTTATGACAAAGACTTCACAATCGCACTCACAGTCGCAACTGCAACCCAGGCACTCATAATACCTCCAAGCCACAATATGGTTATCTACGGAATGGCTGCTGGCGGCGTATCCACAGGAAAGCTCTTCCTTGCGGGTATTGTTCCCGGGCTCTTACTCTGTGCATGCCAGATGGTACTTGTCGCAATCATCACAAAGAAAAGAAATTATCCAAAGGGACCGAAGTATTCATTCAAGGAAGGCGCTAAGATATGTGCTGACGGACTACTCGGAATCGGAACAATCGTCATTATCATACTCGGTGTAAGTACAGGTCTTTTCACAGTCACGGAAAGCGCAGCTATAGCAACTGTCTATGCTCTCTTCCTGACAATGGTTGTGTACAAGAAGATCAAGGTAAAGGACCTCTGGACTATTGCAAAGAGAAGTCTCAAGACGCTTGCCATGATTCTTTCAATCATCGCATCCGCCAACGCCTTCTGCTATATAATGAGCCTCTTCCAGGTACCTGCCCAGATAACGAATCTCCTGATGTCGATCTCGAATAACAAGTATGTAATCCTTCTCTTGATCAACATCCTTCTTCTTATCCTCGGCTGTATCATGGACGTCGCCCCGTTGATCTTGATTGTCACTCCGATTCTTCTTCCTGTTGTAACAAGCTATGGAATTTCTCCTGTGCATTTCGGAATCATAATAATGATGAACCTTGCAATCGGCTCTCTTACTCCTCCTGTCGGAACCACACTCTTTGCGGGATGCGCGGTAGGACATGCGAAGATAGAGACGGTTACAAAGGCACTGCTTCCTTTCTATGCATGCATGGTTGTTGTGCTCCTCCTTGTTACATATATTCCTGCAATCAGCATGACACTGCCGAATCTTCTTATGGGAGCTTGATGAAATGATTACGATAAGAGATATAGAGACATTCGAGACTGCCCCCGAGGGGATAAACCTCCTTGTTGTGAGAGTACAGACAAGCGAAAGCGGGCTATACGGCCTCGGATGTGCCACGTTCTCTTATCGTCATTTATCTGTTCAAAGTGTCATCGAGACCTATCTAAAGCCTCTTTTGATAGGGCGTGACGTAAGTGCAGTTACAGAGCTCTGGCGTCTAATGCATCAGAACGGTTATTGGCGGAACGGCCCTGTTGTCAATAATGCAATATCGGGAATCGATATGGCACTCTGGGACATAAAGGGGAAAATAGCAAACATGCCCCTTTATGACCTCTGGGGAGGAAAAGTCAGAAGTGGTGTTCCCGTATACCGCCATGTAGAAGGAAAAACACCCGAAGAGATCATCGATAAGATTGAAGCATACAGGGCGATAGGAGTGAAGTGTATACGCTGCCAGATGGGCGGTTACGGCGGTGGCGGTTACGGCCCGGCTCCCTCCTCGGCGGCAAAAGGCGCTCCTGACGGCGTTTATCTTGATGAGAGAAAGTACATGAGAGATACCATTCACCTTTTCAGCGAAATAAGAGATAAGGTCGGTTATGACGTTGATCTTGTGCATGATGTCCATGAGAGGATATCGCCGCAGGATGCTGTTGTATTTACAAAAGAAATGGAAGCCTTCTCTCTCTTCTTCCTTGAGGATGTTGTATCTCTCGAGGAAACGCAATGGCTTGAGAGGATAAGAAAAGTATCGACCACACCTCTTGCAATAGGGGAACTCTTCAACAACAAAGCTGAATACAAGAGGCTAGTAGAGAAGAGAAGTATCGACTATCTACGTGTTCATATAAGTCAGATAGGAGGAATTACTCCTGCTCGACTCCTCAGTCAGTTTGCAGCAGAGTACGGAGTTTCGATTGCATGGCACGGCCCGGGCGATATGTCCCCGATAGCACATGCTGCGAATATACACATAGATCTCACAATAGAGAACTTCGGTATACAGGAATGGAGCGGCATAGAGCCCCCGAACTTCATCCTTGAGGATTTGAACGGAGTCAAAGGTGCGCTCCTCGACGTGTTCCCGGGTATGCCTGAATACGGCTTTGACGGCTTCGTCTATGCCAACGACAAGCCCGGTCTCGGGATAGACTTCAATGAAAAAGAGGCATCAAAGTACCCCGCACATGTGAATGTAACACAATGGACACAGACAAGGAGAAGAGACGGCAGTCTTGTCTCTCCCTAAAAAGAAAGTTAAATAAAGCCGTTCCTGTAATCATCAGGAACGGCTCATTCGCATCAGATATAATCAAACAACATCAATAACCATACCAGAATGCCGGGCGGATGAATCTGTCGGCATTACCGACGCCAAGGTTACCCGTATTCACATTACCAACACTGTTAGTCATACCATCTGTTGACGTTAATCCACCACTAGAATATATATACGTCGTGCTACCACTAACACACAGTGCAGATCGATTATATGCACTATTGGGAGTTCTCAACCACCATGCGACATTCGCTTCAGCATTATCACCTGTTGCATCTATCCATGTTGTTTGTTCATAAGTCTTACCTTTGACGTAACTATTATACTCTTCATAAGATAGAAGGAATACTTTCTCATTACTTTCAATAGATGTCACACTTGCATTTGAAGTAGTATACGGCGTAGTCGTATGAGTTACTTGCACTATATTTTTGTAGACATCCTTTAAACCGTATTTCACAAGGAACGCTGTAGACGAGGTATCAGTAGAATCATTAAGCCATTTACAAAGCGTAGATTGAGATGTATCTGAAGACCACCAAGAATATGTAGTACTGCTACTACTGTCTAGTACTTTAGGTTCAAGTGCATAATTACTCAAAAGCAGTACACGGTTATTGCTCTCATCTTTACCTATAATAATCCACTCCAAAGGTTTGTTATTATATGTTCCGAAGATAAGTGTTCCTCCTATGGTTGGATTTATATTCCAGTAAGCAGAAAGAGAAAGCTCTTTTCCAGTAACATTAGTTAGATCAGTATCTTTTGATATTTCCTTTATACCGCTCGTATCGGAATCATTAATTTTCCAACCTCCGAATGTATAGGAATATGTTGTCGTCGGAGTCGGAAGAGTGAGAGTAGTCGTATTTAGATTGTCATTACCATAATAACGAGTATAGCTTGTCGGATTATTACCACTCAATGAACCCTCACTCCCTGTTGAATACGTTATATTGAAGGTTTTTGACCACACCGGAGTCAGAGTGATATTCCAATTCGTGGTATTGTTCAAGCTTGTTTTATATTGTTCGGTTCCAAACTTATCATTATCGTTATACCAGCCTTCAAAATGGTATCCATTCGATGTGTCACTATATGTAGGAAGCGTAAGTTCTCCGGTTGTTCCATTAACTCCAAGTGTTCCTGTAGGATTTCCTGCATTGATACCAGTCGGGTTACTATTCAATTCCGGCAGATAATAATCTTCCTTATACGTCAACTCCTGTCCTGCTTTGGTGATATCAATAGTCCCTGTCGTGTATCCAGTTGCACCACTATCGACATACCAGGTGACGGTTTTTACCCAAGGTCTGTCTTTCGTTTTAGCACTGGTTAAAGTGCCGACCGAGACACTAGTTTCTGATGAGCCTTCTGCTATCAGCTTCTCTTCTCCGTCTAGTATGTAGCTGACATTCCACTTGGCTTTAAGAGTCATTCCCTGTTTTATGACAGTATCTGCTGTGACTTTAGTGTTACCATTATACCAGCCTGCGAAATATCTATCAGTTTTTGAGATATAAGTATTCTTATTCTCAGTCGTAGTATCTTTTTTCTCTTCATTAAAGAAGCCTGTCGCTTCAATTTTTTCACCATAAACAACCTTAAGATTGTCTACATTTTTGGTACTCTCGTCTGTAGTTGAACTGATTGTAATTTTATAAGCAGGATAAAGGGTCTTATTCTCTTTCATTGGATCTGAGGCTTTTGTTGTGCAAGATTTATCGGTATACCAACCCTCAAATCCAACTTCTGAAGGTTTGGGCAGATCTTCTAGCTTAACTCCCGAATTTATATCTGCTTCTCTTGTAACAGGATTATTATCTGCGCCATATACTGTCACAACAACCTTCCACTTAGCGTAGAGTGTTATAGACTCAGTGATCGTATCTCTGCCGAATATGAATTCTGTTGTGCAATCTTCATCTTTACACCACTTATCAAATGTATATTGGTTATGTGTAGGAGTAGGTTTGTCGGTTGCTGCAATTGTTTTTCCTTCCTCCACTTCCATGGTACTTGTTTCAAGAGCATTACCGCCATTGACATTAAACGTTACTGTATGCGTTTTGTGCCATATCGGGATAAGAGTGGAAGGAGCCTTAAGGGTTACAGTTACACTATTCCCATCGTTAGACTTGGTTGTTGTAAGAGGCGTTTCATCTTCATACTGCCAGCCGACAAATACATAGCCTGTCTTTGTAGGAGTAGCGAGTGTAAATTTTCCACCTTCAGTAGTAGTTGCTGTCTGGACTGTATCGTTCCCATCTTTATATGAGACACTGAACTCCCATGCGACGTAGATTTTATCATATTCAGTGTCTGTGCTATCAGAGGTCTTGTATTTGTTTTCACCTACTACTGTGATAGTTGAATCTTTTATCTCGGAGGAACGGTTCTCGTCTGTGTAGAATTTCGGATTGACATAGCCTGTCATATTCTTTGTTACTATATCATTGAGGTTAACTGTGTCACCTGTCTTTCCTACGTTGACGCTTGTCTCGTTATTATTGCTGTCAATGAATTTAAAGGAAACCGAAGAGAATTTATCATCTATCTTGAAAGATGCAGTTGACCCGCTCTCCCACGGCTTTATATATGTGCTCTTCTGATCTTCCGGGATGTCCTTCGTGAATACTTCTGTTACATTGTTGGCTTCGATGGTTTGAGTGGTGCCGCCTTCTGCAACTTTGGAATCTTTTATCTCGATGTTAATGCCGCCTGCATCCTTATTTACATAAAGGCCGGAATCTTTTGTTATTGTGGAATCCTTTATTGTCAGGCTTGTTCCGGTTATAAGGGAATTGTTGCCGTCGGATGTATCGATAGAGGAGGAGGTTATTGTTGCCTTATCAACTCCTTTCTCAAATGTTATGTTTCCGCCGACTCTCGATTGCGATATCTCGAACGTGCCGTCTTTCACGACAAAAGATCCGCCTTCTTTTGTACTTGAGCTGTTGACTGCGCTGTTTCCATTAATTGTTGTTTTGTCTGTTGACTCGATTGTAACTTTTCCATCAAGGACAGAAGAAGATATTTCTGCTGTCTTTCCTCCGATGGTAAGAGAGTTGTCCTTATTTCCTTTGTTTATATTCGAGTTGGTTATGGTGTTTGTCTCAGAAGAGATCTCAACCGTTTTTCCTGTTATGGTGGAGTTCTCGATAGTTGCTTTGCTCTCCGATTCTGATCCTTTAATCGTTATGCTGTCGGAGCTGATTGTGCTTCCCTCTGTTATGGTTGCACTCTTTGAGTCAATGTTCAGGCTTGTAGATGTGATATTTGAATTCTTTATGGTTACATCACTTCCTTTGAGATCTCCCTTTCCATTCTTGACTGTGCTGTCTGCTATGAGAAGTTTTGTTACATCTTCAGCAGTAGTGAGACTTCCGTCAATTGTACTCTTCTGGATTGTGAGATCTCCTTTTTCGCCGGTGATGGAAGTAGTGATAGTGGAATCTACTATATTGAGAGTGCCGTTCGATTTGAGTGTTCCTCCACCGTTGATTGTTACACCTGTCAAAGTAACGCTCTTACCTTCCTCTATATCGCCGATAGCCTGTACTTCGGTATTTGAGTTCATATCGAACGAAGTATTCTTGATAGTTGCATTGTCTCCGCTTAAGGAAAGGAGAGATGTCGATGAGGACGATTGATCATCATCTAGGGTGAATGCGACATTATCGAGAGAGAACGAATCACCTGTTACAGAGAGGCTCTTTGAAGAGGGAACTTTGAATGTCGTCTTTGTTCCGTTTGAACTTCCGTGTATTGTTAAGTTTGATGCTGTTATAGTGAGCTCATTCTCAATCTGGGAGAGATCGTATTCTCCACCCTCAAGATATAACACTGCACTACTTGCCGAGGAGGAGTTTATGCTATCGAGAGCGGTCTTGAGTTTAGCCGCGAGTGAGTCTCCCTTTCCTGCTGAAGAGAGCACATGATAATGGCCGCAGAGAGTGCACTTGTTGTTATCATCAAGTTTATGGCTTAATTTTGCTGTTTTCTCGGTCTTTGTTTCGTCACAGAGCACACATGTGGAAGTCTTCTCGCCGTCCTCCATACATGTTGCTTCTTTTGTTGTAGCCCACGGGCTCCATTCGTGCTCTGCCACCATGCTGCATGAAGATAAGAGCAGTATGAACAACAGCATTGCCCCTAATATATTCTTTCTCATTTTCTTATATCCCTAAATCTACCTATAAATCAAAATGTAAATGCCGCACCAAGTAAGAGAGGCATGATTTCGAGTCTGAATTCCTTATCGGAGAATGTGTATCCGCATCTTACACTTGTTCCGAGAGAGAGCGCGAAGTACTCGCCGAGCTTGTATGTATAAGAGAGCGACAGGTCCCCGATAAGAGCAAAGCTTTTCTTGACTACCGACTCGACAGCATCAACTCCGACCCCGATATCGAAAGCAAGTTTCGAGTGTCCCTTCTCGTATGGAACCATTCCCGCTGTCATGAGAAGCGGGATCTGACTTGTGTATCCGCCTACATGGAAGATGACGCCTTCGTACCCTGTTTTAACGCCGATGGTGAAAAGCTTCGATAGTCTGTAGTCATATTCAACATTGAATGCGTAGATATAAGAACGAGTCAGTCTCCTGGCGTTGAATGATTTGCCCTCGAGGACCTTTTCTGCCATGCCGTAACCTGTTCCCCAGATAGAGATGCTTTCTTTTCTGTAGAGAGGATAGACAGTTTCTTCTTTCTTATCGTCTTCACTGCTCTTTATAACAGCAGTTGAACCGCCTTTATCACTTGAAGAAGTCGTTTCTGCTTTTCTTTCCTCTTCTTCATGAAGCGGGGCTTCTGCCTTTTCATCTTTCTCGATTAATATGGCAACTGGTGTTTCCTCTGATGTGTGATCAGATGCGGTGCTTACATCTTCTTCTTTTTCGTAGTTGACTGTAATTGTCTCGATAGAAGTGACACTCTCTTCTGTGTTGTATGATGCGACTGTGCTATCAACATAAGACGGAAGTTCTTCTTCAAGAACAGAAAGAGCTTTTACGAAGTCTTCAGATGTAAAATTCTCGGGGTAAGTCAATTTAACAATGCCGTCTCCAACGGGGATGACATAAACACCATCAAGATATTGAGAGTATTTGTTATAAGCCGCTTCGGATGCATCAAGTACCTCGTCTTCTGTTATGAAGTCGGGGTATGTTATATAAGCGTATCCGCTGTATGCTTCGATATCGAGATAGTATGTATCATACCAAACCCGTGCTCTAAGAGGCTCTTCTGACACATCTTTTTGAGCCTCCGCTTCCTCATTCTCATCAATGACGGCAACTGTATCTACAGCAGTTTCATCACTCTCTTCAGCCACAGCATTTTCTACTACTTCTACTTCTTCTGTTGTTTCCGGCTCTATGACGGGGAGAACCTCTGTTTCTTCTTCGTCCTCTTCTACAGATTTGTCTTCTTCGATAATTTCAATTGAAGATGATGTGCTTTGAGTCTCTTCTGCCTCAGACTTTTCTGTCTCTTCTACATTTATGGAGCTTTCTTTTGACGATTGAGTGTAACTATTTACTGCTTCAGTATTTAGTGCCGGGGGGGGGTAGAGGTATCTTTATCGGACGATGTTTCCTTGCCACTCTTTTCTGTTGTATCTGCCTTCTCGACAGTAGTTGAAAGAGATGTTTCTTCCTTACCGTTTTTGCTGTCTTTATTACTTGAGAAGTCAATATTGGCAGCAATTGCACTGAATACAAGAAGTAGGATAACGAGCGCCATCAGAAATATAACATCATATGCGCCCCTGTTCTGTTTGTTTGAGTATTTATTGTTTTTGAAGAACATTTATTTTCTCACCTCTTATATATTTCTTTGTTAACAAACCAAGTAAAAATACACTAAGTGCAAGCAACATTCAAGTACGTATATTTTGCCCTCATCTCCATTTCGAGTGAACATAATCAAATAAGGAGGAGATGTATATTTTTGAGAAGTGGATATAATCCGGTAATCAGAAAGCTGGTTTTATATCTACAATTCCCGATATTTGGTAATCCCCAATTAAATGGAGGAATTATAGAACACAGAGGATATGCTTATATTGAAAATCCGGTGTACCCGCTTATGATCTCTTTTGCGGTTCAAGAGTTGTAGCCAGTTCTACTTTGTTTCATATCATCCAGCACAGATAGTCCTGAGGGCTGCCGATAAGATCAGATACTGCACGTTAGGCGTATAAGCATTTCTGCTTTGAGTAGGATATTTAGACATGGAAACTTGAACTCGGGAGAACTCCCTCCAAAACTTGACAACAAGCATATCTATGAGTAAATTATAGATAACGAAAAGGCACCGCCGGTGGACGGTTGACCTCGATTGATTTAGTTAAAAAAGTAACCGCTCAATTTTGGATGTGGGGCGGTTATTTATTTTTAAAGCAACTATATAGCGCTATTAGAAGACCAATGACAGTAAAAACGATCATTAATAATTCATAATCACTCATAGGCTGACCTCCTTTATCAACAATATTGAAGAAATCAGGAGGAACCCTCCTGAATATCCAATTCAAGAGGTCTAACCGTCCACCGTAACACGGCGATGCGTGAAAAATAATAACAGATTAAAAAATTAGTTTCTAGTATTTCGCTTTGGTTGCTCTGTTTAATTGCCGGCAACACTTATTAATGTGTGTTTTCGCCCCTCAACGAAAATCTTGACAGATGATGTATTTATGAGTACATTATAGATAACAAAAGGCACCGCCGGTGGACGGTTGACCTCTAATAATAAGTGTTAATAAATAACCGTTCTTATTTTAGGGTAAAGGGACGGTTATTTCTTTAATGCACTATATAACGCAATCAGTAATCCGGAGACTTTGTATTCTTGTGATTTTTCTTCTTTAAAAGAAGAGGGCCGAATTTGCTTCGACCCTGAAGTGTTATTTTGTGTTTTTTATCGCTGGCTCTTGTCGTAAGGTATACCTTCCGCCTTAGGTGCTCTGCTTGATTTCGAAGTGAGAGCAAGGACGATGAGCGATATGATATAAGGCATCATGTTGTAGATGTTGCTCGGAAGCTTCAATGCAACCAGGAACTCGAATCCGTTGTAGGTGTTTCCAAGTGCACGGAAGAAGCCGAAGAGGAGAGCTGCGAGGGCAATTCTATGAGGTTTCCACTGACCGAAGATCATGACGGCGAGAGCCAGGAAGCCGAATCCGACGACTCCGTTTTCGAACTTCCACATCGAGACTCCTGCGAGGATGTAACATATGCCGCCGAGTCCACCGTATGCACCGCTTATGAGAACACCGGCCCAGCGCATCTTGTATACGTTGATTCCGACGCTGTCTGCTGCCTGTGGATGCTCACCGCATGCCATAAGTCTGAGGCCGAAGCGTGTCTTATAGAGAACAACATAGGCAATGACAAGTGCGATGATTGTGATGACCATGAACCAATTGAATTCAAATGCCCCGATATTCTCGATGAACTTCTTCTTGGGCTCTACATAGTAGATGTCGGAAGAGACGTTGCTGCCGCCGCTTGTTGCCGTGTTGAGGGCTTTTACAAATACTGTTGCGCCTGCTGTTCCGAGAAGGTTGAGAGCAGTTCCGACGAGGGTCTGGTCAGCCTTGAAGTTGATTGATGCAACGCCGAGAAGAGCAGAGTAGAGTGTTCCTGCAGCCATTGCGGCAATCAATACCAGGAGAATATAGAAGAATGTCGGGATGCCGAGAGGGAGGAAATGCATTGCAAGCGCGCCTCCGAGGGCTCCGATTACCATGATTCCTTCAAGCCCCAGGTTGATTACACCGGAGTGTTCGCTGAAACATCCGCCGAGAGCAACAAGGATGAGGACGGAGGAGAATATTAATGTGTATTGAATAAGTAGTACTACTGAAAGCATTAGTTGTTTCCTCCCTTTCCCGTCTCTTTGGCGGCTTTCTTCTCCTCTATATGGAGAATGATGTCATTCATCTTCAGCTTGAAGAAGAGAACGAATGCACATAGATAAATGATGATCGACGAGATCAGGTCAGATATCTGGGAACAATACTTTGTAAGATCGACGTTTGCGCCTCCGAGCGTGATATGCTCGATGAAGAACGATGCAAATATTGTTCCGATAGGATTGAGTCCGCCGAGGAATGTTGCGGCAATGCCGTTGAATCCCATTGCGGGGACAGATGCCTTTGTACACTCCCAGTCTTCAATACCTGTGAGATACAGAAGTGCTGCTCCTATTCCTGCAAATGCTCCGGATATGAGGAGAGAGAGAACGATGTTTCTGTTTTCCTTCATTCCGCAGTATTTTGCTGCATTCTTGTTGAATCCCGTTGCCTTGAGTTCGTAGCCGAACTTTGTCTTATTGAGGATTACCATGACAAGAATTGCAAAGAGAACGGCAAGCGGTATTGCTATGGACACATAGCTGTTGTTGAAGAGTTTCTCCATTCCGAGGGTCGGAAGGAGTGCCTGTGGAGCATGTGTCTGAAGCGAGAAAGTATAAGGCTTTGCGGGATCCTGTACGATCGAGAGGATGGTGTTAGTAAGATAGAGAACTATCCAGTTGAGCATTATTCCCGATATTACCTCGTTTACATTGAGGTATGCCTTCAAGAAGCCGACTATTGCTCCCAGGAGAGCTCCTGCGACCATTGCGAATAACAGGCACGGAAGCCATCCCCAGCCCCACTTGAGAGCTGCAAAGAGTGCGGCGCAGCACCCAGCTGTGTACTGTCCCGAGCATCCGATGTTGAAGAGTCCTACTTTATATGAGAATAAGATACTCAATGCACACATAAGAAGGGGGACCGTCTTGACTAGGGTTGAACCGAAGTTCCTTATCCTCAGTCTCTTGCTGTTGTAGTCCATGAAGTTCTTCATGAGAGAGAAGATGGAGTCTGCAGCTCCTGAGGGATTTATGATGAGAAGTACCAGAAATCCTACGAAAAGACCGAGAATAATACAGATGAGGGAGGCGACAAGCGACTGCATGCCGTTTGTCTTCCAGATATTCTTTTTCATGCTTTCACCTCCATTCTCTTGGCTCCTGCCATGTAAAGTCCGAGTTCCTCTTCCGTCGTCTTCTTCGGATCGAACTCGCCGACGATTTCGCCTTCATACATGACAAGGATCCTGTCCGATACGTCCATGACTTCATCAAGCTCGAGAGAGACAAGAAGAACAGCCTTACCTTCGTCACGCTCTTTGACAAGCTGCTTATGAATGTATTCGATAGCTCCGACATCGAGACCTCTTGTCGGCTGTACGGCGATGAGAAGCTCCGGATCCTTTTCGATTTCTCTTCCGACGATGGCCTTCTGCTGGTTACCGCCGCTCATCGAACGTGCGATTGTGATGGGACCCTGACCGGATCTTACATCGTACTCCGAAATGATCTTCTCGGCGTAGGAGCGGATGGCATCACGCTTCAGGAATCCGAGTTTCGATGTAAATTCAGGCTTGAAATAAGTCTGGAGAACAAGGTTGTCCTCAAGAGAATAGTCTAGGACAAGGCCGTGCTTATGTCTGTCTTCCGGGATGTGGCTCATGCCGAGGATGCTCTTTTCCCTGATGGAAGACTTTGTAATATCTTTACCTTCGAGTGTTATTGTTCCGCTGACGAGGGGATCCAGGCCCGTCAGTCCGTGTACGAACTCCGTCTGGCCGTTGCCGTCGATACCTGCTATACACACGATCTCTCCGCTTCTGACGGTGAGAGATACATTCTTTACGGCATTGTTCTTGTGTATCTTGGATGCAACAGTCATATTCTTGACTTCAAGAATGGGCTTTCCCGGCTTTGAAGGTTTCTTCTCGACATGGAAGTTGACGTTTCGTCCGACCATCATTGCCGACAGCTCTTCGATGTTGGTGTCCTTCGTGTTGACAGTTCCGATGTATTTACCCTTTCTGAGGACGGAACATCTGTCGGCTACAGCCATGATTTCGGCAAGCTTATGAGAAATGAAGAGGATGGATTTGCCTTCTCTTGCGAGGTTCTTCATTATGTCCATAAGTTCCGCTATCTCCTGGGGAGTGAGTACAGCTGTCGGCTCATCGAAGATCAGGATTTCGTTGTCGCGGTAGAGCATTTTCAAAATTTCCGTTCTCTGCTGCATACCGACTGTGATATCTTCGATGATTGCATCGGGTTCGACAGCCAGTCCGTACTTCTCGGAGAGGGCTACAACTTTCTTTCTCGCCTCATCCTTCTGCAGAAAACCGTACACCGTCGGTTCGACTCCCATAATGATGTTATCGAGGACAGAGAAGCATTCAACAAGTTTGAAATGCTGGTGTACCATTCCGATTCCGAGTGCGTTGGCATCATTAGGGTCCTTGATTTCAACAACCTTGCCATCTTTTTTGATGACACCTTCTTCCGGCTGATATAATCCGAAGAGGACACTCATGAGTGTGGACTTACCTGCTCCGTTTTCGCCCAGAAGCGCATGAATTTCACCTTTCTTCAGCTGCAGGGTGATGTTGTCGTTGGCAACAATACCCGGGAACCTCTTGGTGATGTTCAGCATTTCAATTGCATACTGTTCTTCCAATGTATGCCTCCTTTGCTGTGCATATTAAAGTCATTAACGATTATTTTATTATACCTTTACCCGCTCTACAATAAAAAACGGAAAAATAACAAATTCCGGATTTAAAAAAAAATGGCCACCTCCTGAGAGATGACCACTCATAAGATAAAGATATCTTACTTGATGTTTCCGAGATCCTTGACTGTGAGAACCTTGGCATTGTCTGCTGCCTTGACTGTTGTGTCGTTGGAGACAACGAGCTTTCCTGTGTAGATGTCGTTGACAAGTGCCTTGTAGTCATCAAGAGAGAAGGAAGAAGACCACTCTGTTCCGTTACCTGTCGGGATACCGACGAAGTTGGAGTCGATGTCTGATCCGGAGATAAGGCCGAGAGTTGCGAATGTGCCTGCAACTGTGTCCCACTTGCCGTCTTCAACGATTGTCTTGAGAG